>NZ_VCBQ01000007.1:0-90247 GCF_006386455.1 Paracoccus sp. FO-3
CCAGGGTCTCGCCCAGGCGGGCGGCGCCGATCTCGCGCAGGGCGGCGCCGCGGTCGGCGGCGATCAGCCGCTTGGCGCCGCGGATGCTGAGCCCTTCCTCGCGCATGACCTGGCAGAGGCCGGCGGCCAGCCGCACGTCCTCGGGCCGGTAATAGCGGCGGCCGTCGGCGCGTTTCACCGGCGCAAGCTGCGTGAATTGCGATTCCCAGTAGCGCAGCACATGCGGCGCGACGCCCACGAGGCGCGAGACCTCGCCGATGGATCTGAAGGCGTCGGGGGACTTGCTCATCAGCCCTTGCGCCTGTTCCCCGCCGCCACCCGATCCTTCATCAGATGCGACGGCCGGAAGGACAGCACCCGGCGCGGCGTGATCGGCACCTCTTCCCCGGTCTTGGGGTTGCGGCCGATGCGTTCGTTCTTGTCGCGGACCGAAAACGTGCCGAAGGACGAGATCTTGACCTGCTCGCCGCGCACCAGCGCATCGGAGATATGGCCAAGCACGCTTTCGACAAGCTGGGCCGATTCGTGGCGGGACAGACCCACCTCACGGAACACGGCCTCGGCCAGGTCCATGCGGGTCAGGGTAGAGTCGCTCATCTCGGAAACCTCTTGAATGGTGCGAAGGATGATTTCTTTACGGCGCCGAGTCAACAACCCCGGCCCGATTCCGTTCCCTCATCGGCCGATTTTGTTCCGCATTATTCGCGCCTTACCCGCAAGACCCCGCGCATGGCCGCCTGCGGGCTGCTTGGAATGGCGGCAATCCGCGCCTATCTTGGAAGGGAAAGGGCAAGCGGGACGGAGCTGACATGGCCGGCGGTTGGGCGCGCGACGATGCGGTGAACGAGCAGATCGAGGTTTCCACGCAGGAGGCGATCGAGCGGATGCGGCTGCGCAATGCGCAGCGCGTGGCGCAGGAAAGCGCCTTCATCTGCGAGGAATGCGACGAGCCGATCCCCGAGGCGCGGCGGCAGGCGATTCCGGGCGTCCGGCTGTGCGTGGACTGTCAATCCGGCCGCGACAAGGCCTGGCGGCCGGCGGCGGGCATCAACCGGCGCGGATCGAAGGATTCGCAGCTGAAATAGCGGCTTACCAGCGCAGCACGACCGAGCCCCAGGCGAGGCCGCCGCCGATGGCCTCGGCCACCAGCACGTCGCCCGGCTTGAAGCGGCCCTCGGCATTGGCCACCGACAGCGCCAGCGGGATCGAGGCGGCCGAGGTATTGCCGTGGTCGGCCACCGTCAGCACCACTTTTTCCATCGGCAGGCGCATGCGCTTGGCCGTGGCCTCGATGATGCGCAGGTTGGCCTGGTGCGGCACCAACCAGTCCACCTGCTCGGGCGTCAGCCCGGCGCGGTCCAGCGCGCGATGGGCGGTGTCGGCCAGCTTTTCGACGGCGTGGCGGAAGACCAGGTTGCCCTGCATGCGCAGATGCCCGGCGGTGCCGGTGCTGGCCACGCCGCCGTCGACATAGAGCAGGTCGCGATATTGCCCGTCGCTGTTCAGGTCGGTCGCGAGGATTCCGCGGTCGGCGGAGGTGCCCTGGCCCTCGGCCGCCTCCAGCACCACGGCGCCGGCGCCGTCGCCGAACAGCACGCAAGTGCCGCGGTCGGTCCAGTCCATGATCCGGCTGAAGGTCTCGGCCCCGATCAGCAGCACGCGATCGGCAAGCCCGGCGCGGATCATCGCATCGGCATTGGCCAGCGCATAGACGAAGCCGGCGCAGACCGCCTGCAGGTCATAGGCGAAGCCCCGGCGCATGCCCAGCCCGGCCTGCACCATGGTCGCGACCGAGGGGAAGGTCAGGTCGGGGGTCGAGGTGGCCACGATCACCGCGTCGATCTGTCCGGCGTCGAGCCCGGCATCGGCCAGCGCCGCCTGCGCGGCCAGGATGCCCAGGTCGCTGGTGCGCTGGTCCTCGGCGGCGAAATGGCGCCGCTCGATGCCGGTGCGGGCGCGGATCCATTCGTCGCTGGTGTCCAGCTTGTCCTCGAACCAGCTGTTCTCGACCACGCGCTCGGGCAGGTAATGGCCGGTTCCCCGGACGATCGCACGCCGCATCAGGACGCCTCGCTTTCCTTGCTGCCGTTGATTTGGCCGGCCGCCGCGACGGATTGCGCCACGCGCGCCGCCAGCCGGTCCTGAAAGCCGGATTGCGCCAGCCGGAAGGCCAGCTTGATCGCCGCCGAGACGCCGGTGGCATCGGCCGAGCCGTGCGATTTCACCACCGTCCCGTTCAGGCCCAGGAAGACGCCGCCGTTGACGCGGCGCGGGTCGATGCGCTTTTGCAGCCGCCGGAGCGAGCCCATGGCCAGCAGCGCCGCGAATTTCGACAGCACGGACTTGCCGAAGGCTTCCTTGAGCAGCTCGCCCACCAGCTTTGCCGTGCCCTCGCCGGTCTTCAGCGCGACATTGCCGGTGAAGCCGTCGGTCACGATCACGTCGACGCGGGCCGAGGGCAGGTCGCCGCCCTCGACGAAGCCGACATAGTCGAAATTCGCCGCCTGCGCCGTGGTGGGGATCAGCTCATGCGCCTGTTTCAGCTCGGGCCGGCCCTTGTGGTCCTCGGTCCCGACGTTCAGCAGGCCGACGCGCGGCCGCTCGAGCCCGAAGCCGTTGCGGGCATAGGAGGCGCCCATCAGCGCATAGGTCAGCAAGTCCTGCGCATCGGCGCGGATGTCGGCGCCGACGTCGAGCATGACGTTGAAGCCCTGCGGGTTGCGCGAGGGCCAGAGGCAGGCGATGGCGGGGCGGTTCACGCCGGGCAGCTTGCGCAGCCGCAGCATCGAAAGCGCCATCAGTGCGCCGGTATTGCCGCAGGAGACGGCGGCCGTCGCCTCGCCCCGGCGCACCGATTCGAGGGCGGACCACATCGAGGTGCCCTCGCCCTTGCGCAGCACCTGGCTGGGCTTGTCGCCCATGGTGACGACGCCGGCGGCGTCGCGGATGTCGCAACGCCGGGCCAGATCGCCGCGGCGGGCGATCAGCCGTTCCAGCTCGGCCCGCGGGCCGTGGACGATGAAGCGGATGTCGGGATTCTTGCTGGCGCTTTCGGCCATGCCGGCGACCACCGTCGCCGGGCCGCGGTCGCCGCCCATCGCGTCAACGGAGATCACCACGCCGCCCCCGTCGCCAGGGGCGCGAGGCAGAGTGCTGGAATCTGCCGAAGCCATATCCGCGGTCGGTCCGCTCAGGCCGCGTCTTCGTCCAGGTCGACCTCATTGGCCTGCGCCACGACCTCGCGGTCGGCATAATGGCCGCAGGAGGGGCAGACGTGATGCGGACGCTTCAGCTCGCCGCAGTTGGGGCATTCGTTCGGGTTGCCGGCGACGAGCGCATCATGCGAACGGCGCATGTTGCGGCGGGAGCGGGTAACTCGGTTCTGAGGGACGGCCATGTCTCAACCTCAAGGGGTTCGGGGGGCAACCAGCCTGGGCGGCCCCGGATTCGGTGTTCTTGTCTGGGGCGGGCATAGGCCACTGGAGCGTTGGCCGCAAGTCGCGAAAACTGCTCGCAAAGCGGGGGCCGCGGTCCGGGATTCCCCCGCCGGTCGAATGAAGGCGGCAAAATAGCGGGATTTTCGTATTGCGCAAGGGAAAACTGCAAGGGAAGCGGCGCATGCGCGCCGCTGCCTCCGGCGGGGATATTTAAGCAGGAAGAAGCCGGGCGCCAGTGGGGCGGGCCGGGTTCAGCGGCCGAGCTTGGCGTGGACTTCCTCGAGGTCGATCTCGTTTCTGGGCAGCTTGTTGTCCGGGTCGTCGAAGTCGTATTTGAAGAGCTGGAAGTCCTTCTTGTAGATTTCCCAGACCAGGTGGCGCGACAGGTCGTCGAAATAGGCGCTGACCTTGTGGGCGCGCTTGGGGCCGTGGCCTTCGGATTCGTTGAACCTGGGCACGTCCTTCACCTTCAGCCGCACGGGGGTCGGCGCGGCGTCCAGCACCTTCTGCATGCCCTCGTCGAATTTCTCGGTGAAGAGGATCTGGTCGTAGCGCCCGCCGTTGACGATGAAGGTGGCGACATGGCCCGAGACGGCCGACCAGTGGATGTCCGGCTCCATCGGCCGGCGCCAGCGGATGGTGTCGCGCGCAAACAGCAGGAAGCGGCGGAAGCTGGCGACCTGGTCGAATTCGAAGCCGTTCTCGGGGCTGCCGACGTCGACGCCGTAGCGTTGCATCAGTTCCGGCACCAGGTTGCTGCGGTAACGCTTGCCGTTGCGCTGGATACCCGCGATCTTGTCGAAGAACGAGGACAGGATGCGCGCATAGGGGTTGCGCACGTAGGTGAAGGTCAGCGCCTTGTGCGCCGCCACGTTCGCCTCGATCAGCGGCTGGCTTTCGGGCTGGTTCCACTTGTGCAACCCGGTGGTGGCGTCGTGGATGTCGCCGTCGAAATAGCGGCCGTGGTCGGAATAGAACATGATCTGCCCGATCGAGGAGCAGGCGCATTTCGGGACGACGCGATAGACCATGCTTTCGCTTTCCGTCATCCACGTTCCTGGAAAACCCATAACTCTCATTCCCTTTACAAAGACTATGCCGGCCGCGGCGGATATGCCGGCGGGTTGCCCCTTCGGCCAAAATCGGTAAGGACACAATGCAAATCACCGGCAGAGTTTCAACCAGTGTGAGCATTGCCCGCGTGAAGCGGACAAGATGGGTAACGAGATGGCGCGTATTGCCTTTATTCTGCTGTGCCACAAGGATCCCGAGGGCGTGGTGGCGCAGGCTCGCCGGCTGACCGCCTCGGGCGATTACGTGGCGATCCATTTCGACGGCCGGGCCAATCCGCGCGACTACGAGCTGATCCGGGCGGCGCTGGCCGACAACGCCTCGGTGGTCTTTGCGCAGCGGCGCTGGAAATGCGGCTGGGGCGAATGGTCGCTGGTCGGCGCCACGCTGGAGGCGGTGCGCGCCGCCGTCGCCGCCTTTCCGCGGGCCACGCATTTCTACATGCTCTCGGGCGATTGCATGCCGATCAAGTCGGCCGAATATGCCCATGGCCTGCTGGACGGCGAGGATTGCGACTATATCGAGAGCTTCGATTTCTTCGAATCGGACTGGATCAAGACCGGCTTCAAGGAAGAGCGGCTGGTCTACCGGCACTGGTTCAACGAGCGCACGCAGAAATGGCTGTTCTATGCCAGCTACGATTTGCAGAAGCGATTCGGCCTGCGGCGCCGGGTGCCGGCCGACATCCAGGTCATGATCGGGTCGCAATGGTGGTGCCTGCGCCGCCTGACCGTCGAGAAGGTGCTGGATTTCTGCGCCAGCCGGCCGGACGTGATGCGCTTCTTCTCGACCACCTGGATCCCGGACGAGACCTTCTTCCAGACCGTCGTACCCCATGTCGTGCCGCGGCGCGAGATCCGCACCCGCACGCTGACCTACCTGATCTTCACCGACTACGGCATGCCGGTGACTTTCTACAACGATCATTACGACCTGCTGATGGGGCAGAACTACCTGTTCGCCCGCAAGATCAGCCCCGAGGCGATCCGGCTGCGCGAGCGGCTGGGCGCGCTTTGGGCGGCCAGCGGCGTGCATTTCCCGATCTCGAACGAGGCGACGGGGCTGTTTCGCTTCCTGACCGGGCGGGGCCGGGTCGGGCGGCGCTTCGGCCAGCGGTTCTGGGAGGCCGAGGGCAGCCTGGGCCGCGACAACACGCTGCTGCTGGTGGTGGCCAAGAAATGGCATGTCGCCAAGCGGCTGACCGCGGCGATCCGGGCGCATACGCCGATTCCGGCGGTGGACTACCTGTTCAACGAGCCCGAGGCGCATCTGCCCGACCTGGGCGGGGTCGAGACCACGGTCGAGAAGCGCGACCGGCACCGGCGCGCGCTGATCCGGCTGCTGTTCCAGCATTTCGAATCGAACCGGCTGGTCTTGTGCCTGGACCCCTCGGCGCTGTATCTGATCCAGGATCTGACCTCGGACAAGGCCGATACCCGCGTCCTGCTGGTGGATTCCGAATTCGACGACGATTACCTGCGCGGCCATATCGCCCGCGTGGGGCTGGCCGGGAGCGAGACCGCCCCCGAGGTGATCGAACGGCTGCTGCCCATGGTGCGCGCCGACCTGGAACACGAGGCCGAGCGGCTGCGCGACATGGATTTCCCCGGCTTCCATTCCATCGCGCCCTGGCGGCCGGTCGCCGAGAATACCGCGCAACTGGCGCGTTTCCTGGATCTGCCGGCCGAGACCGCGCTGGCGCTTGCCCGGACCGACCACCTGTTCAGCGACTGAGGAGAGAGCCATGCCCGCCTATGACGACAGCAATATCTTCGCCCGCATCCTGCGCGGCGAGATCCCCAACGACACCGTGCTGGAGACCGAGCATACGCTGGTCTTCCGCGACATCCGGCCGCAGGCGCCGGTGCATGTGCTGGCGATCCCCAAGGGGGCCTATGTCAGCTACGACGATTTCGCCGCCAATGCCTCGGATGCCGAGATCGTGGATTTCCACCGCGCCCTGGCCAGGGTGGCGCGCGAGCTGGGCGTGGCGCTGGATGGCGGGCTGGGCTTCCGCGCCATCACCAATGCCGGCGAGCATGGCGTGCAGGAGGTGCCGCATTTCCACATGCACATCCTGGGCGGCCGGCCGATGGGCCGCATGGTTCAGCCGGGCTGAGGCGCCGGGCGCGAGGTCAGCTGGACGAAGACGTCCTCGAGGTCCGGCGCCTCGACCGCGAGGTCGCGGATCGGCAGGCCCGCGGCGCGCAGCGCGTCGATCAGCCCGTCCGTCGGGATGCGCGAGGGCGCATAGCTGAGCGCGAGCCGGCCGTCCCCGCGCCGTTCGGCCCGCACGCCCTCGGGCAGGGCGGGCAAGGCGCGGGCCTCGCCGGTATCGACGACCAGCGTCTTGGAATCGGCGCGGCCGAGCAGGGCGGCGGTATCCTCGCACAGGATCAGCTCGCCATGGTCGATGATGGCGATGCGGTCGCACATCTCCTCGGCCTCTTCCAGGTAATGCGTGGTCAGGATGATGGTCATGCCCTGGTCGTTCAGCCGGCGCACGTTGCGCCACAGCATCTCGCGCAGATGGATGTCGACGCCGGCGGTGGGTTCGTCGAGGACCAGGATCTGCGGCCGATGCACCAGCGCCTTGGCCAGGAGCAGCCGCCGCTTCATGCCGCCCGAGAGATGGCGCGAATAGCTTTCCGCCTGTTCGGTCAGCCCGACGAGTTCGAGCAGTTCGTCGGTCCAGCGCTCGCGCTTGGGCACGCCGTAGAGTCCGGCCTGCACCTCGAGGCTGGCGCGGGGGGTCAGGAAGGGGTCGATGTTGAGTTCCTGCGGCATGACGCCGATGGCGGCGCGGGACTGGCGCGGGTTCACGTCCTGGTCGAAGCCCCAGATCATCACCTTGCCGGCGGACTTGCGCACCAGCCCGGCCAGGATGTTGATCGTGGTCGACTTGCCGGCGCCGTTGGGCCCGAGCAGGCCGAAGATCGAGCCGGCGGGGATCGCGAGGTCCAGTCCCTTGACCGCCTGTTTCGCCGGCGCCTGGCCGGCGGCGGCATAGGTCTTGGTCAGGCCGCTGATTTCGATGGCGTTCGGGCTTTGCTGGGGGGCTGGCATCGGCTCTTCGCGTTCATTATGATCGCCGCCGGTTTAACCCCGTTTGTCGTCAGAGCTCAAGGAACCGCCATGACCATTCCGGCCCCCGAGATCCAGACCGTCACCTCCTGGAAGGTCGCCTGCGACGGCGACGAGAAGCGGGGCCTCGGTCATCCGCGCGTCTGGCTGGCCATTCCGCGCGATACCGGCTGGGTCGAATGCGGCTATTGCGACAAGCGCTTCGTCATCGACCGCGAACACGCGCACGACGACCACTGAAGCTCGGCTGCCGCCTGGGCCCGCCCGCCGCGGCGGCTTTCCCAGGTGGCCCCAGGCGGCCCCAGGCGGCAATGCCCGGCCGGCCGGGGCGTTGCGACGCCTCCGGCGGGGGTATTTTCAAACGGAGAAAGCCGGGCCGCGCGGCCTTGGCCCCAGGGCCGCTTCGTGGCATCAAGGCGGGCGAATGCAAGAGCAGGGGGCGCGCACATATGACGGACGGATTCGGCAAGGGCCATCACCTCCACCTGATCGACGGCTCGGCCTTCATCTTTCGCGCCTATCACGCGCTGCCGCCGCTGACCCGGCGCTCGGACGGGCTTCCCATCGGGGCGGTGGCGGGTTTTTGCAACATGGTCTGGAAATACCTGCAGGACGGCAAGGGCTCGGACCAGCCGACCCATGCCGCGGTGATCTTCGACCATTCGGCGCGCACCTTCCGCAACGACATCTATCCGCTCTACAAGGCCAACCGGCCCGAGCCGCCCGAAGACCTGCGGCCGCAGTTCCCGTTGACCCGCGAGGCGACGCGGGCCTTCAACATCGCCTGCATCGAGACCGAGGGTTTCGAGGCCGACGACATCATCGCGAGCCTTGCCTGCCAGGCGCGGGACGCGGGCGGTCGGGTGACGATCATCAGCAGCGACAAGGACCTGATGCAGCTGGTCGGCGGCGGGGTCGAGATGATGGACCCGATCAAGGGCAAGCCCATCGGCCCCGACGAGGTGCGCGAGAAATTCGGCGTCGGCCCCGAGCGGGTGGTGGATGTGCAGGCCCTGGCCGGCGATTCCATCGACAACGTGCCGGGCGCACCGGGAATCGGCATCAAGACCGCCGCGCAACTGATTGACGAATACGGCGACCTGGAGAGCCTGCTGGCGCGGGCGGAGGAGATCAGGCAGCCCAAGCGGCGGCAGACGCTGATCGACCATGCCGAGCAGATCCGCATCTCGAAGCGGCTGGTCGAGCTGGATTGCCGCATGGCGCTGGACTTCACCCTGGAGAGCCTGGAGATCCGCGAGCCCGATCCCGAGGCGCTGCTGGATTTCCTGGTTCGGATGGAGCTGCGCACCCTGACCAAGCGCGTGGCCGAGCGGTTCGGCGCCGAGCCGCCGAGCATGGCCGAGGCGGCGCCGGTGCCGGCCGCCGTGGCCGGGAGCGGGGCGGGGAGCGGGGCCGGGACGGGGGCCGCGCCGGCGGCCGAACTGCCGGCGATCGACCGCAGCCTTTATGTCACCATCCGCGACGAGGCGGTGCTGGCCGAATGGCTGGCCGAGATCGCCGAAAAGGGCGTGGTCGCCATCGACACCGAGACCACCGGGCTCGACGAGATGCAGGCCGAACTGGTCGGGGTCTCGCTTTGCACCGGGCCGGGGCGGGCGGCCTATCTGCCGCTGGGCCATGTCGACGGCGCGGCGGACCTGTTCGGCTCGGGCGCGCGGGTCGAGGGGCAGATGGACCGGGAGCGGGCGCTGGCCATGCTCAAGCCGGTGCTTGAGGACCCCTCGGTGCTGAAGATCGGCCAGAACGTCAAGTACGACTGGAAGCTTCTGGCCCGCCACGGCATCCGCATGGCGCCGCTGGACGACACCATGCTGCTGTCCTATGCGCTGAATGCCGGGGCGCACAACCACGGCATGGACGAGCTGGCGGACCTGTACCTGGGCCATCGCTGCCTGCCGATCAAGGATCTGATCGGCTCGGGCAAGGCGCAAATCAATTTCTCGCAGGTGACGATCGACAAGGCCAGCGAATATGCCGCCGAGGATGCCGAAGTGACCTGGCGGCTCTGGCATCACCTGCGCCCGAAGCTGGCGCCGAACCATGTCACCACCGCCTATGAGCGGCTGGAGCGGCCGATGATCGCGGTGCTGGCCGATATGGAGATGGCGGGCATCCGCATCGATTCCGAGCATCTCAAGCGCATGTCCAACGCCTTTGCCCAGAAGATGGCGGGGCTGGAGGCCGAGATCCACGAGCTGGCCGGCGGGCCCTTCAACGTCGGCAGCCCCAAGCAGCTGGGCGAGATCCTGTTCCAGCGCATGGGCCTGGCCGGGGGCAAGCAGGGCAAGACCGGCGCCTTTTCCACCGGGGCCGAGGTGCTGGAGGACCTGGCCGCCGAGGGGCACGAGCTGCCGGCGCGGGTGCTGGACTGGCGGGCGATCTCGAAGCTGAAATCGACCTATACCGATGCGCTGCCCCTGCATGTGAACCCCGAGACCGGGCGGGTCCATACCTGCTATTCCATCGCCGGGGCGCAGACCGGCCGGCTGGCCTCGACCGATCCGAACCTGCAGAACATCCCGGTCAGGACCGACGAGGGGCGGCGCATCCGCGAAGCCTTCGTCGCCGGGCCGGGGATGCGGATCGTCAGCCTGGACTACAGCCAGATCGAGCTGCGGATTCTTGCGCATGTGGCGCAGATCCCGGCGCTGAAGCAGGCGTTCCGCGACGGCATCGACATCCATGCCATGACCGCGAGCCAGATGTTCGGCGTGCCGGTCGAGGGCATGGACCCGATGATCCGCCGCCGCGCCAAGGCGATCAACTTCGGGGTGATCTATGGCATCTCGGGCTTTGGCCTGGCGCGCAACCTGCGCATTCCGCGGGCCGAGGCGCAGGCCTTCATCGACACCTATTTCGAGCGTTTCCCCGAGATCCGCGCCTATATGGACCGCACCGTCGCCGGGGCCAAGCAGGACGGTTTCGTGCGCACCCTGTTCGGGCGGCGGATCATGACGCCGGGCATCAACCAGTCCGGGCCGGCGGCCGGCGGGGCGCGGCGGGCGGCGATCAACGCGCCGATCCAGGGTGCGGCCGCCGACATCATCCGCCGCGCCATGATCCGCATGCCAGAGGCGATCGGCCACCTGCCGGCCCGGATGCTGCTTCAGGTGCATGACGAACTGGTCTTCGAGGTTGAGGAATCTGCCGTGCCCGAACTGGTCGCGGCGGCCCGCGGCGTCATGCAGGGCGCGGCCGATCCCGCGGTCCGGCTGGACGTGCCGCTGATCGTCGATGCCGGGCAGGGGGCGAACTGGGCCGAGGCGCATTGAGCGGCGGCGGTCGCGTGGGTGGCGCGGCCGCAGGGGTATTTGGGGAACGAAGAAGCCGGCGAAGGAGGGCGGGATGGGCCATTCGCATTCGCATGACGGCGGGCACGGGCATTCGCACCTGCCGGGCGGGGTGGGCGACGGCGCCATCCTGATTGCGGTGGTGGTCAATTTGGCGCTGACGGGGGCGCAGATCCTGGGCGGCTATGTCGCCGATTCCACGGCGCTGATCGCGGATGGGGTGCATAATCTCTCGGATGCGCTGGCGCTGGTGCTGGCCTTTGGCGCCCGGCGGCTGGCGCGGCGGCCCGCCAGTCCCGAGATGAGCTATGGCTGGGGCCGGGCCGAGATCGTCGCGGCCTTCGTCAATTACATCGCGCTGATCGCCATCTCGGCCTGGCTGGGGATCGAGGCGCTGGGGCGGCTCGCCCATCCGCCGCAGGTCGCGGGCGGGCTGGTCATGGCGCTGGCGGGTTTCGCGCTGGTGGTGGATGCGCTGACCGCGGCGCTGGTCTGGCGGGCGTCGCGCGAGAGCGTGAACATTCGCGCGGCCTTCCTGCACAACCTGGCCGATGCGGCGGTCTCGGTCGCGGTGCTCCTGGGCGGGGCGCTGATCTGGGCTTTCGGCTGGCAGATCGCCGATCCGATCCTGACGCTGCTGATCTCGGCGGTGATCCTGTGGCATATCGGGCGGGAGATCGGGCCGGTGATGCGCATGCTGATGCTGGCCGCGCCCGCCGGGGTCGATCACGCGGCGCTGGCCCGCGCCATGGCCGCGGTCGAGGGCGTGGCGGGCGCCCATCACCTGCACCTGTGGCAGATCGACGAGCGGCGCAACGCGCTATCGGCGCATCTGGTGCTGCGCGCGGGGGCCGATCCGGCGCAGGCGGTGCGCCGGGTCAAGGCCTTGCTGCAGCGCGACTTCGGCCTCGGCCATGCCACCATCGAGACCGAGCGCGAGGGCGAGCCCTGCGGCGACCGGGATGACGGCCACGGCCATCATCCGCATTAGATCGCGGCGGAATGGCCCGATGCCGCCATGTCGTAGCCGTCGAACATGCGCGCGATCATCCGGGTCAGCGGCCGCCCCTTGGGCGTGATGCGCAGGCCCGCGGCATCGGCCTCGACCATCTCGCCGAAATGCGCGGCGACGGGGGCGAAGACCTGGGCCAGGCGGTCGGCGTCGAAGCCGTGGTCACGGATGAATTCCTCGGCCCGGATCTCGAAATCGCACATCAGCGCCTCGATCATGCGCGAGCGCCAGCGGTCCTCGGCGGTGAAGGCGTGGCCGCGCGTGGTCGAGAAGCGCCCGTCGCGGATCCTGGCCAGATGGGCGCCGGTGGCCGGGGCGTTCTGCGCATAGCCCTGCGGGAAGCGCGAGATCGACGAGGCGCCCAGCCCCACCAGCACCTCGGCCCGGTCGTCGGTATAGCCCTGGAAGTTGCGCCGCAGGAGCCCGGCCTTTTGCGCGCGGGCCAGCCCGTCGCCGGGGCGGGCGAAATGGTCGATGCCGATCTCGTCATAGCCGTCGGCCAGGAACAGCTCGCGCGCGGTTTCGAACAGCCGCAGCCGGCCATAGGGGTCGGGCAGGGCCTCGGAGGGGATCATCACCTGCCGCTTGGCCATCCAGGGCACATGGGCATAGCCGTAAAGCGCCACCCGGTCGGGCGAGAGCGCCAGGAGCTTCTGCACCGATTCGGCGATCTTGCGCGGGTTCTGGTTGGGCAGGCCATAGAGGATGTCCGCGTTCAGGCTGGCGATGCCGCGGTCGCGGATCATGTCCACGGCGCGTTTCGTCACCTCGAAGCTTTGTTCGCGGCCGATGATCTTCTGGATCTCGGGGTCGAAATCCTGCACCCCGATCGAGGCGCGGGTCAGCCCGGCCTCGGCCAGCGCGTCCATGCGGGCCTCGTCGATCTCGTTCGGGTCGATCTCGACCGAGAACTCGGCGCCCTCGGCCAGCGGGAAGGCGCCGAGGACCGCGCCGGCGACCAGCCGCATCATCTCGGCCGGCATCAGCGTGGGGGTGCCGCCGCCCCAATGCAGCCGCGACAGCCTGACGCCGGGGGCGAGCGCGGATTTCAGCATGTCCAGTTCCGCCAGCAGCGCCTTGGCATAGGCGCGCACCGGCTCGTCGGATTGCGTGCCCTGGGTGCGGCAGGCGCAGAACCAGCACAGCCGCCGGCAGAACGGCACATGCATGTAGAGCGAGATCGCCGCGCCGGCGGGGATTGCCGCGACCCAGTCGCGGAAGACCGGCTCGCCCACGGCGGGGGTGAAATGCGGCGCGGTGGGGTAGCTGGTATAGCGCGGCACGCGCGCGTCAAACAGTCCGAGCCGCTCAAGTTGCGATTGTTGTTCCATGTTGCTATATCTAGCGTTGAACACGCGCCGGAACCTTGACCCAAATCAAATGCCACATGACGCCGCCCTCTGCGCGACGCAGCAGCCCTGCGAAATCTGCCCCATTCGGTATCGGGCCGTCTGCGCGCATTGCGAAGGCGACGAACTGGCCGAACTGGAGGGCATGAAGTTCTATCGCCGCTACGAGGCGGGACAGGTCGTGGTCTGGGCCGGCGACCGGATGGACTTCGTGGCCTCGGTGGTCGCCGGCATGGCCGGGCTGACCCAGCAGCTCGAGGACGGGCGCACGCAGATGGTCGGCCTGCTTCTGCCCAGCGACTTCCTGGGCCGGCCGGGGCGCGAGATGGCGACCTATACCGTCACCGCGACCAGCAACCTGGTGCTGTGCTGTTTCCGCCGCAAACCCTTTGAAAAGCTGCTGATCGACAATCCCCGCATCGCCAGCCGGCTTCTGGAGATGACGCTGGACGAGCTGGACGCCGCCCGCGACTGGCTGCTGCTCTTGGGCCGCAAATCCGCGCGCGAGAAGATCGCCTCGCTTCTGGTGATCCTGGCCCGGCGCGAGGCGGCGCTGATCAAGCGCCGGCCCGAAGGCCGCATCGCCATCGAACTGCCGCTGACGCGCGAGGCGATGGCGGATTACCTGGGCCTGACGCTGGAGACGGTGAGCCGGCAGATGAGCGCGCTGAAGCGCGAAGGGGTGATCGAGCTGGACGGCAAGCGGCGGGTGATCGTGCCCTCCTTCGTCCGGCTGGTCACGGAAAGCGGCGATGATTCGGACGGCGGGCCGCTGAGCTAGCGCGCCGCCCGCCAAGGTGCCCCGGACGGCGTGTCCGGGGCGTTGGGCCGCCAGTTGGCGGGGACTGGCCGATCAGCGCGCCATCAGCACCGGCACCTGCGCCTTTTCCAGCATGTTGCGCGTCGCGCCGCCCAGGATCGCCTCGCGGAAGCGGGAATGGCCATAGGCGCCCATCACCAGCATGTCGGCGCCGATCTCGGTCGCGCGGCGGTTCAGGATGTCGCTGACCAGCGGCTGGGTGCGGGCCAGAACCGCGATCTCGGCCCGGACGCCGTGGCGCGTCAGCATCTGGCACAGCGCCCCGCCGGGATCCGAGCGTTCGGGACCGCTGGGCGAGGGGTCGATCACCGTGATCTCGACGCTGTCGGCGGCGATCAGCAACGGCAGGGCGCGGCGCACGGCGGCCAGCGCCTCGTTCGACTGGTTCCAGGCGATCATGACCTTCCTGCCGAAGGGCTCCTTCAGCGCGTCGGGCACGATCAGCACCGGGGCCGAGCCCTCGAACAGCGCCGCCTCGGTCACGGCCTCGGCATCGGTGGGCGCGCCCTCGCCATAGGGGCGACTCAGCACCACGAGGTCGGAATAGCGCGCGCGCATGCCCACCAGCGTCGAAAGCCCGCCGACCTGCGCCACCGCGGAATCGACGGACCAGCGGATGTCCTCGGGGTCGAGCCGGTCGCGGACCCGCTCCTCCAGCTCGCCTGCCGCCGCCACGGCCTTGTCGATGGATTCCTGGAACACATAGGCCGAGGCGCCTGCATAGTAGTAGCCGCTTTGGGTGTGATCCACGCCCATGCAGAACACGTCGAGATGCGCATCCTCGCGCCGGGTCATGGCAATGGCCGAATCCAGCTGCTTTTGCTGGTCGGCATCGGTCAGAACGGTCAGGATGGTCTTGTAGCCCATGGGCCCTCTCCTTTCGGGGTTCAGAGGCGAGTTTCACCTGCATCCGGCAGGATCGCAATCGCCGTTGGCGGCCGGCTGCGACATCCTGTCCGGATATTTGGGAATTTTACGCCTATCCAGAACGGACGGATTGACGCAGATCAAAGTCTCACGAAACCGTGTGACGTTAGAAGAAGCTGTCGAAGCCGCGAACCCGCCGCATCCAATGCGAATCGGCCGCCTTCGGCGCAGGATGAAGGACAGGAACTTAATGTTGGATACCATCAAGCTGATCGCGCTTGGCACGATTGCGGTCCTGGCCGCGATCGCCGCCAATTACGCGCGACCCGATGATCCCGCCTATCTCGTGAATGCCCTGATCGTCATGCTGGCGGCGGGCGTCATGTTTCTGCGGGTGCTGCGCCAGATGGGCAACGAGCAACCTTCGCTCGAGCCGCATCCCGAGACGCAATACATGGACGACGTGGTCCGGGCCGGCGTGATCGCCACCGCCCTGTGGGGCGTGGTCGGCTTCCTGGTCGGGGTGATCATCGCCTTTCAGCTGGCCTTCCCGGCGCTGAACCTCAGCGACGTCACCATGGGCTATACCAACTTCGGCAAGCTCAGGCCGCTGCACACCTCGGCGGTGATCTTCGCCTTCGGCGGCAACGCGCTGATCGCGACCTCGTTCTACGTGGTGCAGCGCACCTCGGCGGCGCGGCTCTGGGGCGGCAACGCGGCCTGGTTCGTGTTCTGGGGCTACCAGCTCTTCATCCTGCTGGCGGCGACCGGCTATATCCTGGGCGCCACCCAGTCCAAGGAATACGCCGAGCCCGAATGGTATGCCGACTGGTGGCTGACCGTAGTCTGGGTCGTCTACCTGGCGGTGTTCCTGGGCACGATCCTGAAGCGGAAAGAGCCGCATATCTACGTGGCGAACTGGTTCTACCTGTCCTTCATCGTCACCATCGCCATGCTGCATATCGTCAACAACCTGACGATCCCGGTCAGCCCCTTCGGCTCGAAGTCGGTGCAGCTCTTCTCGGGCGTGCAGGACGCGATGACGCAATGGTGGTATGGCCACAATGCGGTGGGCTTCTTCCTGACGGCGGGCTTCCTGGGCATGATGTATTACTTCATCCCCAAGCAGGCCGAGCGCCCGGTCTACAGCTACAAGCTGTCGATCATCCACTTCTGGGCGCTGATCTTCCTGTATATCTGGGCCGGTCCGCACCACCTGCACTATACCGCGCTGCCCGACTGGGCCTCGACGCTGGGCATGGTGTTCTCGATCATCCTGTGGATGCCCAGCTGGGGCGGCATGATCAACGGCCTGATGACGCTTTCGGGCGCCTGGGACAAGCTGCGCACCGATCCGGTGATCCGCATGATGGTGGTGGCCGTCGGCTTCTACGGCATGGCGACCTTCGAGGGGCCGATGATGTCGATCAAGGCGGTGAACTCGCTGAGCCACTACACCGACTGGACCATCGGCCACGTGCATTCCGGCGCGCTCGGCTGGAACGGCATGATCACCTTTGGCGCGCTCTACTACCTGGTGCCGCGTCTTTGGGGGCGTGAGCGGCTTTACTCGACGGGCCTGGTCAGCTGGCACTTTTGGCTCGCCACCATCGGGCTGGTGCTCTACGCGGCCTCGATGTGGGTCTCGGGCATCATGGAGGGGCTGATGTGGCGCGAGGTCGACGCCCAGGGCTTCCTGGTCAACGCATTCGCCGACACGGTGGCCGCGAAATTCCCGATGAACGTGGTGCGGGGAATGGGCGGCGTGCTTTACCTGACCGGCGCGCTGATCATGTGCTACAACCTGTGGGCCACCGTCGCCAAGCAACCCAAGACCCATGCGACCACGGTCGCGGTCCCGGCAGAATGAGGACGGATCATGGCCATTCTTGAAAAGCACAAGGTCCTGGAAAAGAACGCCACGCTGCTGCTGGTCTTTTCCTTCCTCGTCGTGACCATCGGCGGCATCGTCGAGATCGCGCCGCTGTTCTACCTGCAAAACACCATCGAGAAGGTGCAGGGCATGCGGCCCTATACGCCGCTGGAGCTGAAGGGCCGCGACATCTACGTCCGCGAGGGCTGCTATGTCTGCCACAGCCAGATGATCCGCCCGATGCGCGACGAGGTCGAGCGCTATGGCCATTACAGCCTGGCGGCCGAGTCGATGTACGACCATCCGTTCCAGTGGGGCTCCAAGCGGACCGGGCCGGACCTGGCCCGCGTGGGCGGCCGCTATTCGGACGAATGGCATATCGACCACCTGGTCAATCCCCAGGCGGTGGTGCCGGAATCGATCATGCCCAAATACGGCTTCCTGCTGGACCGCCCCATCGACTCCTCGAACATGGCGCAACGGCTGCGGACCGATGCGATGGTCGGCGTGCCCTATGACGACCAGATGATCGCCGCGGCGGTCAGCGACTTCGCCGCCCAGGCCGATCCCGATGCCGATGCCTCGGGGCTGGAGGAACGCTATCCGGGGGCGCAGCAGCGCAATTTCGACCGCCGTCCCGGCGTATCCGAGATGGACGCCCTGATCGCCTATCTCCAGGTCCTGGGCACGATGGTCGATTTCTCGACCTTCGAACCCGATCCGAACCGCTGAGGCCCGCCATGGACAGGTATTCCTTCCTGCGCGAACTGGCCGACAGCTGGGTGCTGCTGCTGCTGGTGCTGTTCTTCCTGGGGGCGATCGTCTTCGCCCTCAGGCCGGGCTCGCGGCCGCTGCATCGCGACGCGGCCGAAAGCATCTTCCGCAACGAGACGAAACCCGCACCGGCGGGCGAGAAGGAGGTCGAGTGATGGCCGATAGCGACGACGAGCACACCAGCCCGCAAAATCCCGACAACCGGATCGAGCTGGAACGCCAGGCCGCCGACGAGGCCCACAAGGCCAAGATCCTGGCCCATCCGCCCGAGGGGCCCGAGGGACCGCTGCATCCCCCGGTCACGCCGCGGCCGGGTGCCACCCGCGTCGTGCGCGACCGCAAGGGCGGGCGCAGGGTGGTCGAGGTGCCCTCGACCGGGCACAGCTGGGACGGGATCGAGGAATATGACAACCCGCTGCCGCGCTGGTGGCTGTGGACCTTCTATGCCACCATCGTCTGGGGGGTGTTCTACTTCATCGCCTATCCGGCCATCCCGCTGGTGAACGGGGCGACGCGCGGCCTTCTGGGCCAAAGCTACCGCTCCGACGTGGCGGCCGAGATCCAGCGCTTCAACGACGCCAACGCCCCGATCCAGGCCAAGCTGGTCGAGACGCCGCTGGAAGAGATCGCCGCCGATCCGGAACTGGCGAACTATACCGCCAATGCCGGCGCCGCGATCTTCCGCACCTGGTGCGCGCAGTGCCACGGCTCGGGCGCGGGCGGGGCCACGGGCTATCCCTCGCTGCTGGACAACGACTGGCTTTGGGGCGGCACGCTGGAAGAGATCCACACCACGGTGATGCATGGCATCCGCGATCCCAAGGACGGCGACACCCGCTATTCCGAGATGCCGCGCTTCGGCACCGACGAACTGCTGGACAACACCCAGATCCGCCAGGTCGTGAACCATGTGCTGGAGCTGGGCGGCCTGCCGCATGACGCGGCGCTGGCGGCCGAGGGCGTGGAGCTGTTCGCCGACAACTGCTCGTCCTGCCATGCCGAGGACGGCACCGGCGACCGCGCCCAGGGTGCGCCGGACTTGACCGATGCCGTCTGGCTTTACGGTTCGGACCCGGAGACGATCACCCGCATCGTGCGCGACGGCCCCTTCGGCGTCATGCCGGCCTGGACCGGGCGCCTGTCCGACGCCGACATCGTCGCCGTCGCCGCCTATGTCCACAGCCTTGGTGGCGGCGAATAACTGATCCCAGATCCGTGGCCGGGAAACCGGCCACGGTGGCACCGGCCCCCCGTCCTGTTCGCGCGTTTCCAAGGGGGGCCGGTGTTCTTATCAAACGCAGGGCCTGGTCCTGGCGCAAGCCGGCCGGGCCGGTTTCTTATGCGGATGCGACAATTCGGCCTATGTTCCCCGCATCCCCTCTCGCTATGCTCGGCCAGCCCGCGCTTGACGCAGATCAATGCGTCACCGCTGCCAGGCTCTATATACCCGAGCCACGCGCTACAGGAGCCAATCATGTCGAATTCCGACATCGACCCGCCACGCCTTTATGCTGCCCGAGAGCCGATCTTTCCCCGCCGGGTCCATGGCTGGTTTCGCAACCTGAAATGGATCATCATGGCGGTGACGCTGGCGATCTATTACGTCACCCCCTGGATCCGCTGGGACCGCGGTCCCGCCATGCCCGACCAGGCGGTGCTGATCGACCTGGCCAACCGCCGCTTCTATTTCTTCTGGATCGAGATCTGGCCGCATGAATTCTATTTCGTCGCCGGGCTGCTGGTCATGGCGGGCTTGGGGCTTTTCCTCTTCACCTCGGCCCTGGGGCGGGTCTGGTGCGGCTATGCCTGCCCGCAGACGGTCTGGACCGACCTTTTCCTGCTGACCGAGCGCTGGGTCGAGGGCGACCGCAACGCCCGGCTGCGGCTGTGGAACGCCTCCTGGGACTTGCGCAAGCTGCGGCTGCGGCTGACGAAATGGGCGATCTGGCTGCTCATCGCGCTGGCGACCGGCGGCGCCTGGATCTTCTATTTCACCGATGCGCCGACGCTGCTGGGCAATCTGCTGATAGGCCAGGCCCATCCCGTCGCCTATATCACCATGGGCATCCTGACCGCGACCACCTTCGTCTTCGGCGGCTTCGCGCGCGAGCAGATCTGCGTCTATGCCTGCCCCTGGCCGCGCATCCAGGCCGCGATGATGGACGAGGACACGCTGACCGTCGCCTATCGCGAATGGCGCGGCGAGCCGCGCGGCAAGCTGCACAAGGGCGAGCCCACGAAATCCGACGGCGGCGCCAAGGGCGATTGCATCGACTGCATGGCCTGCGTCAACGTCTGCCCCATGGGCATCGACATCCGCGACGGCCAGCAGCTGGAATGCATCACCTGCGCGCTGTGCATCGACGCCTGCGACGAGGTGATGGACAAGATCGGCAAGCCGCGCGGGCTGATCGACTACATGGCGCTGAAGGACGAGGCCGCCGAGCGCGCGGGCGAGACGCCGAAGCCGGTGCTCAAGCATATCCTGCGCCCGCGCACGATGCTGTATTTCACGCTCTGGGCGGGGATCGGCGTTGCGCTGGTGGTGGCGCTGTTCCTGCGCTCGCCCTTCGACCTGAACGTGACGCCGGTCAGGAACCCGCTTTACGTCACCATGGCCGATGGCGCGATCCGCAACACCTATGCGCTGCGGCTGCGCAACAAGCAGGGATCCGAGCGCGACTTCACCGTCTCGGTCGCCGGGCCCGACGGCACCGCGCCGGCCGGCGTCGGCCTGACGCTGGAGGGGCTGCCGGCCGCCGATCTTCACGTCGCGGCGGACAGCACCCATACCCAGCGCGTCTATATCACCGCCGAAAAGGGCTCGGCGCTGGCCGAGGGGGCACAGAGCGAGTTGACGCTTTGGGTCGAGGATGCCACCGATGGGAGGAAGTCCCGTATCGACACCGTCTTCCACGGAAGGAGCGAATAGATGCCCCGCGAACTGACCGGCCGCCATGTGCTGATCATCACCCTGGGCGCCTTTGGCACCATCATCGCCGTCAACCTGTTCATGGCCTTCAAGGCCGTGGGCACCTTTCCTGGGCTCGAGGTCAAGAACAGCTATGTCGCCTCGCAGAGCTTCGACCGCGACCGCGACGCGCAGGCGGCGCTGAACTGGACGGTGACGCCGGAGTATGACGGCCGTGAGCTGGTGCTGGCGATCCGGGACGGGCAGGGCCTTCCCGCGCCGGTGCAGGGGCTCGAGGTGACGGTGGGCCGGCCGACCCATGTGCGCGACGACCAGCGCCCCGAGTTCACCTATTCCGGCGGGCTGTTCCGCGCGCCCCTGGTGCTGGCGCCGGGGACGTGGAACATCCACCTGGCCGCGACCGCCCCCGACGGCACGGTGTTCCGCCAGCGCATCGACCATTACCACGGCAACCGGGTGAACTGAGATGTCCGACGCCACGCTGCACGACCACGACGCCCGGCTCTCGGCCTGTCCGGCCTGCGATGCGGCGCCGCTGGCGCAGCGTATCGCCGCGGGCGGGGGCGGGCAGGAGGACATCGTCCTGTCCCTGCCGACGATCCATTGCGCGACCTGCATCACCGATGTGGAGCGGGTGCTGAACCGCCATCCCGGCGTCAGGGACGCGCGGGTCAACCTGACGCTGCGCCGCGTCACCGTGGACGCGCCCGGCATGAGTGCCGAGGAGCTGATCCCGGTGGTCGAGGGCATCGGCTACGAGGCGCATGAGCTGGATCCCGCCGCGCTCTCCGCCAGCGCCGCCGACCGGCAGGGCCGCGACATCCTGATGCGCATCGGCGTCGCGGGCTTCGCGATGATGAACATCATGATCCTGTCGGTCGCGGTCTGGTCGGGGGCCGAGGACGCGACGCGCGACATGTTCCACTGGATTTCCGGCGCCATCGCCCTGCCGACGGTCGCCTTCGCCGGCCAGCCCTTCTTCGCCAGCGCCTGGCGGGCGCTCAGGCACGGGCGGCTCGGCATGGACGTGCCGATCTCGCTGGCGCTGGTCCTGGCCAGCGCGATTTCGGTCTATGAGACGGTGCAATCCGGCCATCACGCCTATTTCGACGCGGCGGTGATGCTGTGCTTCTTCCTGCTGATCGGGCGCTACCTGGACTATCGCACCCGCGCCGTCGCCCGCTCGGCCGCCGAGGAGCTGACCGCGCTGGAGGTGCCGCGCGCCTTCCGCGTCACCACCGCGGGCGACGAGCCGGTGCCGGTGGCCGAGCTGGTTCCGGGCGACCTGATCCGCATCCGCCCCGGCGCCCGCATCCCCGCCGACGGCGAGATCGCCGAGGGCAACAGCGAGATCGACCGCTCGCTGCTGACCGGCGAAAGCATCCCGGTTCCCGCCCGTCCGGGCGTCGCGCTTTCGGCGGGCGAGGTGAACCTGACCGGCCCGCTGGTCATGCGGGTGACGGCCGCCGGGCGCGACAGCTCGCTGGCGCGGCTGACGGCGCTGGTCGCGGCGGCGGAAACGGCGCGCGGCCATTACACCGGGCTCGCCGACCGCGCCTCGCGGCTTTATTCGCCGCTGGTGCATCTTCTGGCCTTCTGCAGCTTCCTCGGCTGGTATTTCGCGACGCATGACCTGCGGCTGGCGGTGAACGTGGCCGCTGCGGTGCTGATCATCACCTGCCCCTGCGCCCTGGGCCTGGCGGTGCCGGCGGTGGTGACGGCCGCCTCGGGGCGGCTGTTCCGGCGCGGCATGCTGATCAAGGACGGCACCGCGCTGGAGCGCCTGGCCGAGGTCGATGCCGTGGTCTTCGACAAGACCGGCACCCTGACCATGGGCGTGCCGCAGCTGGTCTCGCTGGACCCCATCCCGGCCGAGGCGCGGCCGGTGGCGCTGGCCCTGTCGCAGGGATCGGGCCATCCGCTGTCGCAGGCACTCGCCCAGGCGCTGCGCGAGGCCGGCACCGAACCCGCCCCGCTGAGCGATCTGCGCGAGGTGCCGGGCTATGGCATCGCCGGGATCTGGCAGGGGCGCGAGGTGCGGCTGGGCCGTGCCGACTGGCTGGGCGCCCGGCATGGCGAGGCGACGCTTTCGGCAAGCTGGCTGTCGCTGGGTGATGAGGGGGGGCAGGGCGCGCCGATCCGGCTGGAGTTCTCGGACCGGCTGCGGCCGGGGGCCGAGGCCTGCGTGGCGCGCATCCTTGGCTCGGGCCGGCGGGTGATGCTGCTGTCGGGCGATGCGGCGCCGGTGGTCCAGGATCTGGCGCAGCGGCTCGGCATCGCGGAATGGCGCGCCGGCGTCACCCCGGTCGAAAAGGCCGAGGCCCTGCGCGATCTGCGCCAGCAGGGGCTGCATCCGCTGATGGTCGGCGACGGGCTGAACGACACCGCCGCCTTGACCGAGGCGCATGTCTCGATCTCGCCCGCCTCGGCGCTGGATGCGGCGCGCACCGCCTCGGACATGGTGCTGATGGGCAGCGACCTTGCCCCGGTGGCCGAGGGGCTGGAGCTGGCGCGCAGCGCCCGCGCCCGGATCAAGGAGAATTTCGCCATCTCGCTGGTCTACAACATCGTCGCGGTGCCCATCGCCATCGCCGGATTCGCGACGCCGCTGATGGCGGCGCTGGCCATGTCGCTGAGTTCGATCAGCGTGACGCTGAACGCGCTGCGGCTGCGGTAAGGAGGAAGCATGGAAATCCTGGGCCTTCTGATTCCGGTTTCCCTGGGCCTTGGCGGGCTTGGCCTGGTGGCCTTCATCTGGTCGCTGCGCGGCCGGCAATACGAGGATCCGAAAGGCGATGCCGAGCGGATCCTCAGCTCGGAATGGGACGACCGCCCCAAGCCGTGACGGCCGCGCCGCGGTCACGGCCTTGTTGGCTTGCATTGCCGGCGGCGAAAGGCCAATCAGGCGCCACCCAACAGACAGGTGAGCGATGGCCAGCCCCGCCCCGTTTTCGCGTTTCGAATTCATGATCGCCTGGCGCTACCTGCGCGCGCGCCGGGCCGAGGGCGGGGTCAGCGTGATGACCTGGATCAGCCTGCTTGGCATCACCCTGGGGGTGATGGCGCTGATCGCCACCCTGGCGGTGCGCGCGGGCTTCCGGGCCGAGTTCGTCGATACGATCCTGGGCGCCAACGCCCATAGCACGGTCTATTACGCCCCCACCCAGATCTATAACGAACTGACCGAGGAAACCTATGTCACCCCCGGCCGGGTCGAGGATTACGATGCGGTCGCTGCCCGGATCGCGCAGATCCCCGGCGTGATCCGCGCCGTCCCGGCCGTGCGCGCGCAGGTCATGGCGCGGCAGGGCGATGCGGCCTCGCTGGGCGATGTCCATGGCATCACGCTCGATGCGCTCAAGGAAATGTCGGGCATCGCCGATCCGCAGAGCGCGCTGGGGAATCTCGACGATTTCGACCGCGGCATCGCCATCGGCATCGGCATGGCGCGCGACCTGGGCCTGGGCGTGGGCGACCGGCTGCAACTGGTCGCGCCCGAGGGCGCCAAGACCCCCTTCGGCACCACGCCCAGGGTCGAATCCTTCGAGGTGGTCTATATCTTCTCGGCCGGGCGCTACGACGTGGACAAGGCGCGCATCTACATGCCCATGGCCGAGGCGCAGAGCTTTTTCAACCGCGAGGGGCAGGTCGACGAGATCGGGGTCTATGTCGCCGACCCCGAGCGGATCGACGACTGGACCATGCCGCTCTTGCAGGCGGCGGGCGAGCGGGCGCAGGTCTGGACCTGGCGCGACGCCTCGGGTTCGTTCCTGGCCGCGCTCGACATGGAGGACGACGTGATGTTCATCATCCTGTCGATCCTGGTGCTGATCGCCTCGATGAACATCACCTCGGGGCTGATCATGCTGGTCAAGAACAAGGGCCGCGACATCGGCATCCTGCGCACCATGGGCCTGACCGAGGGCTCGGTCCTGCGGGTCTTCTTCCTCTGCGGCGCCTTTACCGGGGTGATCGGCACCATCGCCGGCGTGGCTCTGGGGGTGGCGCTGTCGCTGAACGTCGATCACATCATGGCGGCGCTGAACGCGCTGACCGGCGGCAATGCCTGGCAGCCCGAGGTGCGCGGCATCTATCACCTGACGGCGGAGCTGCGGGCCTGGGACATCTTCCGCGCGGCGGCGCTGTCGCTGGCGCTGTCCTTCGTCGTCACCATCTTTCCCGCGCGCCGCGCCGCGCGCATGAACCCGGTCGAGGCGCTGCGCTATGAATGACATCCTGGTTCTGGAAGGGATCTCCAAGACTTACGGCATCGGCGGCCCCGCCCCGGTGCCGGTTCTGGACGGGCTGTCCCTGCGCATCGCCCGCGGCGAGGTGGTGGCGCTGGTCGCCCCCTCGGGTGCCGGGAAATCGACGCTGCTGCACATCGCCGGGCTTCTCGACAGCGCCGATTCGGGGGGGGTGCTGCTGAACGGGCGCGACATGGCCGGGCAAAGCGACCGTGCCCGGACCGAGGCGCGGCGCGAGGAGCTGGGCTTCGTCTATCAATTCCACCACCTGCTGCCCGAGTTCTCGGCGGCCGAGAACATCGTCCTGCCGCAGCTTGCCAATGGGGTTTCGCAGGCGGCGGCGCGGGCGCGGGCGCTGGACCTGCTGGGCCGCGTGGGGCTGTCGCACCGTGCCGACCACCGCCCGGCGCAGCTGTCGGGGGGCGAGCAGCAGCGTGTCGCCTTCTGCCGGGCGCTGGCGAACCAGCCCTCGCTGCTGCTGGCGGATGAGCCGACGGGGAACCTGGACCCGGCGACTTCGGACAAGGTCTTCGACGTGCTGATGGCGCTGGTGCGCGAGACCGGGCTCGCGGCGCTGATCGCCACCCATAACATGGATCTGGCGGCACGGATGGACCGGGTGATCCGGCTGGGCGAGGGCGGTGCGGCATGAGCGCGGATGCCGGCCGGCGGTGCATGGCCGGTGGATGCGCGGTGCATGGCCGCAGCACGGCGACCACGGCGCCAGGCCCGGCAAAGGCTGGGCCTGCGACCAAGTCCTCGCGCCGCGCGCGCAGGCGTAGCGCAGCCCTGCTCGGGCTGCTCTGCCTGCTGCCCGCCCAGGCTTATGCCGATCCGTTCGAGCAATTCGGCACGGCGATGAAATACGGCCTGCCGCTGGCGGCGGCGGTCTGCGCCGCCGACCAGGACCGGCTGGAGGATTTCGCGGTGCGCGGCGTTTTGCAGGCGGCGCTGGCCTGGGGAATGAAGGAGTTCTTCGACGGCGCCCCCATCTCGCGCCGCCCTTCGGGCGAGGGCAAGGACTTCCCCTCGGGCCATACGGCGGCGGCCTTCTTCGGCGCCTCGGACCTGGCCGGAAAATGCTTCGACGACCGCCCCGAGGCCGGCGCCCTGGCCTATGGCGCGGCCGGGCTGACCGGCTGGAGCCGGGTCCATGCCGGCGAACACACCCCGGCGCAGGTGTTCAGCGGCGCGCTGCTGGGGGTTTCGTTCGGCGCCGCGAGCTTCGGCATTGGCAGCGAGGGGGTAAGCTTTTCGCTGGGGATGCGGTTTTGATTAACCAATTGTGAAAGCTTGTATTTTAGGAACATCGCGATTGATGTTCGGGAAATGTTCTGCATACTCCGAACGACGGTTCATCCAAGCGAGGTTCCCGGATGCGTATTCCTGCCCTGCCAGCGGCGCTGGCGCTTTTGCCGGTCCTTGCGGCCTGCGCCCAGACCCAGATCCAGCCCATGACCAGGGACACGTTCAAGGTCGCGACCCATGCGGCACCGGCCTGCGGCCCGTCGGGCGCCCGCAACGTGGCCTTCAAATCGGCGGCGATCGAGGTGATCCGCAAGGGCGGCGACCGATTCGTGATCCTGGGCGATCACAGCGACAGCGGGCTGCAGGGCGATTTCCTTCGCGGCTTCCAGCAGAACTACTCGCAGGGCATGGTGGTGAAGATGGTTCCCGAAGGCTCGCCGGAGGCGAGGAATGCGCTGTCGGCGCGCGAAACGCTGGGCGCCGACTGGCACGCGATCGTCGCGAAGGGCACACCCACGACCTGCGGCTAGGCAGGTCGCGACGCCGCGTGCGCGGCGGGGGCTATCCCGTGCGCGACCCGGCCAGGATCACCATCGCCCCCAGCACGCAAAGCCCGCCGCCGAGCAGATCCCAGCGCGTCGGCACCTGGCCTTCGGTCAGCCAAAGCCAGCCCAGCGAGGCCGTGACATAGATCCCGCCATAGGCCGCATAGGCGCGGCCGGCGAAATCGGCATCCACCCGCGTCAGGAGCCAGGCGAAAACCGCCAGGGACAGCATCCCCGGAACCAGCCAGAGCGGCGATTTGCCAAGCCGCAGCCAGGCCCAGAAGGCAAAGCAGCCGGCAATCTCGGCCAGCGCCGCCAGGACATAGATCGCAAGCGGTGCGGCCAGGATCACACGTCCAGTTCCTCGGCATCGGCGAACTGGGCATTCTCCTGGATGAACTGGAAGCGCAGTTCGGGCTTCTTGCCCATCAGCCGCTCGACCAGGTCTCCGGTCTCGCCGCCCTCTTCCTCGTCGATCGAGACGCGGATCAACTTGCGCGTCCTGGGGTTCATCGTGGTGTCCTTCAGGTCCTTGGCGTCCATCTCGCCCAGGCCCTTGAAGCGCTGCACGTCGATCTTGCCCTTGCCGCCCAGGCCCTTGGCGAGCCACGCCTCTTTCTCGGCGTCGTCGGCGACATAGATGCGATGCGGCCCTTGCGTCAGCCGGTAAAGCGGCGGGCAGGCCAGGTAGAGATGCCCCTTGTCGATCAGCGGCCGCATCTGGGTGAAGAAGAAGGTCATCAGCAGGCTGGCGATATGGGCGCCGTCCACATCGGCATCCGTCATGATGATGACCTTGTCATAGCGCAGGTCGTCGACGTTGAAGCGTGAGCCCATGCCGACCCCCAGCGCCTGGCAGAGATCGGCGATCTCCTGGTTCGAGCCCAGCTTGGACGAGGCCGCGCCCAGCACGTTCAGGATCTTGCCGCGCAAGGGCAGCAGCGCCTGGGTGGTGCGTTCGCGCGCCATCTTGGCGCTGCCGCCCGCCGAATCGCCCTCGACGATGAAAAGCTCGGTGCCCTCGCGGTTGGTGGCCGAGCAATCGACCAGCTTGCCGGGCAGGCGCAGCTTTTTCGTGGCCGACTTGCGGGCGGTTTCCTTTTCCTGCCGGCGCCGCAGCCGCTCCTCGGCGCGCAGCACCAGGAAGTCCAGGATGGCGCCGGCCGATTTGGTATCCGCCGCCAGCCAGTTGTCGAAATGGTCGCGCACCGCGCCTTCGACCAGGCGCTGCGCCTCGGTGGTGGCCAGCCGGTCCTTGGTCTGGCCGACGAATTCCGGCTCGCGGATGAAGCAGGAGACCAGCGCGCAGCCGCCCGCCAGCAGGTCGTCGCGGGTGATCTGCGCCGCCTTCTTGTTGCTCACCCGCTCGCCATAGGCGCGGATGCCGCGCAGGATCGCCGACCAGAAGCCGGCCTCATGGGTGCCGCCCTCGGGCGTGGGCACGGTGTTGCAATAGGACTGGATGAAGCCGTCGCGCGACGGCGTCCAGTTGATCGCCCAGTCCACCTTGCCCGGCGTGTTGAACTTTTCCTTGAAATCGACGCTGCCGGCAAAGGGGCGGTCGGCATAGGTCGAGGCATTGCCCAGCACCTCGCCCAGGTAATCGGCAAGCCCGCCCGGAAAGTGGAACGTGGCTTCCAGCGGCGTTTCGCCGTCGTCGATCTCGGACTTCCAGCGGATCTCGACGCCCGAGAACAGATAGGCCTTGGACTTGACCATGCGCAGCAGCCGCGCCGGCTTGAAGCGGTGATGGCCGAAGATCTGCTCGTCGGCGTGGAAGGTGACGGTGGTGCCGCGCCGGTTCGGGGCGGCGCCGACCTTCTCGACCGGGGCCAGCGGCAGGCCGCGCGAGAAGCGCTGCTCGTAAAGCTCGCGGTTGCGGGCGACCTGCACCACCATGCTGTCGGAAAGCGCATTGACCACCGAGGCGCCGACGCCGTGCAGCCCGCCCGAGGTCTGGTAGGCGTCGCCCGAGAACTTGCCGCCGGCGTGCAGCGTGCAGAGGATCACCTCCAGCGCCGACTTGCCGGGGAATTTCGGATGCGGGTCGATGGGGATGCCGCGGCCGTTGTCGCGGATCACCACGCTGAAATCGGCCAGCAGCTCGACCTCGATGCGGCTGGCATGGCCCGCCACCGCCTCGTCCATCGAGTTGTCGAGGATCTCGGCGACCAGGTGATGCAGCGCGCGCTCGTCGGTGCCGCCGATATACATGCCGGGTCGCTTGCGCACCGGCTCCAGCCCCTCCAGCACCTCGATCGAGGATGCCGAATAGCTTTCGGAAGCCTTATCCGCGGCGGGGAAGAGATCGTCAGCCATGGCACCTGCTCGTCTTGTTCTTCTGGGGCGGGGTTATCTCATGCCCGGCGGGCCGGGGGCAAGGGAAAGTGGATCGCCCGCCGCCGACCGCAAGGGATGGGAGGGGGATCATGACGGATTTGCGTCGCTTTCATGACCCGGACCGGGTTTTGTTGACCAGGATCAAAGTGTGCCGCCGCGCGCCGTGCCATATCCTATGGAGTATCGAGTTGCAGTATGGTCAGGGCATATGGAAGGTCATCCGGTTTCGAGTGAGTCCCTGGTCATGCCGCCGGTTAGCGAGTGCGCCGGGACCGGGGCGGGGACGGCAGAGCCATCGGCCACCCCCGCCATCGTGCCCTCGGCCGATGCGGAGCCCAGGGGGCCGAAAAGCTTTCCCAGCCTCGACCCGGATGCGATCCGGCTGGCCTTCGAAACCGGACGCTATCCCTATCCGCGCCGCATGGGGCGCGTCGCCTATGAGCGGGAAAAGGCCCGGCTGCAGGCCGAGTTGCTGAAGGCGCAGATCTGGGCGCAGGAGACGGGACAGAAATTCGTCATCCTGTTCGAGGGCCGCGACGCCGCCGGCAAGGGCGGCACGATCAAGCGCTTCATGGAACACCTGAACCCGCGTTTCGCGCGGGTGGTGGCGCTGAACAAGCCCTCCGAGATCGAGCGCGGGCAATGGTTCTTCCAACGCTACATCCGCCACCTGCCGACCGCGGGCGAGATGGTGTTCTACGACCGCAGCTGGTACAACCGCGCCGGGGTCGAGCGGGTCATGGGTTTCTGCTCGCCGGTGGAATACCTGGAATTCATGCGCCAGGCCCCGGAATTCGAGCGCATGCTGGTCCGCTCGGGCATTCGGCTTTACAAATACTGGTTCTCGGTCACCCGCGACGAGCAGCGGGCGCGCTTCGAGGCGCGCGAGACCGATCCGCTGAAGCGCTGGAAGCTTTCGCCCATCGACCTCGCCAGCCTCGACAAATGGGAGGATTACACCGAGGCGAAGGAGGCGATGTTCTTCTATACCGACACCGCCGATGCGCCCTGGACCATCGTCAAGTCGAACGACAAGAAGCGGGCGCGGTTGAACTGCATGCGGCATTTCCTGTCGACGCTGGACTATCCCGACAAGGATGCGGCCATCGCGGCGCCGCCCGATCCGCTGATCGTCGGCCATGCCAGCCATGTGATCCATTCGGCCGAGCATATCCTGGGCGCATCGCTGCACCCCGACCAACGGCGGACGCCGCCTGTGGCGGGTCCGCCCCTGGGGTGATCGCCCGCGCGGCCGTGCCGGCCGCGGGCATTTCCTGAAACCGGCATGGCCGCGAGCGGGCGAGATCCTCTGCTTCGCCGGCCCTCGTGTTGAACAGGCAGGCGAGGGAACCCGGCGGGCGGTCCTCTTGCGAGAATCAAGCGCCGGAACCCGACCGGTTCCGGCCTTCTGGCTGTCAGGGACCCAGGCCGCAGGCCGGGAAAACCCCGGCGGCTGGTGCGGTGTCGCAGCACGCCAGTCGCAAGCTGGGGTGGACGAGACGGCCGTTCCGCCTAACAGGCCGCTGAAAAAGGATTTTGAGAGGGCGACGCAGCGGAAATCGTTCTGGATCCAGCTGATATCGGCCCGAAAATGGGGTGTTTTCGGCAAATTTGAAGCGGATTTTCCGGTTCCCTGCCCGCGCTGTCCTGTCGCAAGGACTTTTTCAGCAGCCTGCTAAAGACCAAGGAGCGCAGGGGCTTGCGATGCCCAAGGGGGCCGTTCTTTGCCAGCCGGGACGGGCGCGGGGCCAAGGGCAGAACAGGCCCGCCCGCCCCTGGCTCAAGCGTGTCGCCGAAAGCCCGCGCCTGCCGGATCGCGCCCCGTCTACTCCGGTTCCGCCAGCCGTTCCTGCCACATCTTGCGAAAGGCAGGACGGGCCTGGCAATCGTCAAGCCAGGCGGTGACGGCCGGGAATTGCTCCATCAGCTCGCCATAGCCCTGGGCATAGCGCAGGATCTCGGCCAGGTTCAGGTCGGCCACGGTGAAGCGGCCTCCGACCAGGTGGCCATGCCGGGCAAGGTGATCCTCCAGCACGCGCAGGGGGCGGACCAGCCGCTCGGCGGCATGGGCCACGGTGGCCTGGGCCGCGCCGGGCTGGGCCTGGCCCTTGCCGTGGTTGAACAGGATGACCAGCGCGTCCTGTTCGATGGCGGTGGCGGCGTAGAAGCTCCATTGCAGCATCAGCGCGTCCTCGATCGCATCGGCGGGGCCGAAGGGCTGGCCGTATTTGCGCGCCAGATGCAGCGTGCAGGCCAGCGATTCCGACAGCACCAGGTCGCCGTCCTGGATCACCGGGATGGCGCCTGCGGGCGAGAGCTTCAGGAAATCCGGCGAATGCGTGTTCAGCGGCGCGTCGGATGCATCGGGATCGGGCAGGCGATAGGCCTGGATCACCGGCACCTGCTTGAAGGGCAGGCCCAATTCATGACACAGCCAGATGATGCGCGATGCGCGCGAGCGGGTGACGCCATAGACGGTCAGCATGGGCCTCTCCTTGATGCGGTGGCAGCTTAGGCGGGTTCAGAGCATCTGGGCAAGATAGCGCATCATGTTGCCGCCCATGACCTTGGCGATCTGCTGGTCGCTCAGCCCGGCATCCAGCAGCGCCTGGGTCAGCGCGGCCAGATGCGAGGCATCGAAGGGTGCATCGACCGAACCGTCGTAATCCGAGCCGAGCGAGACGTGATCCTCGCCCACCAGCGCGATGGCGGCCTGGATGCCGGTGGCGATGTCGGCCGGGGTCTTGCCGCAGACGACATCGGCCCAATAGCCGATGCCGATCAGCCCGCCCTTGCCGGCGATGGCCTTCAGCAGCGCGTCGTCGAGGTTGCGCGGACTGGGGCAATGGCCGTGGATGCCGGTATGGGACAGGATCGGCCGGGTGCCGGGAGTGGCCAGAACGTCGCGCACCATCTGCGGGCTGGCATGGGCCAGGTCGATGATCATGCGCTTGGCCATCATCTCCTCGACCACCTGCCGGCCGAAGGGGCTGAGCCCGGCGCCGCTGCCGCCTTCGCCATGCAGGCTGCCGCCAAGCTCGTTGTCGAAGAAATGCGTCAGGCCCAGCAGGCGGAAACCGGCGCCGTAAAGCACCTGGAGGTTGCCGATCTGCCCCTCCAGCGGATGCGCCCCTTCCGAGCCCAGGATGGCGCCGACCGTCTTCGCGCCGTTCTGCCGCGCCTCCAGCAGGGTCTGCAGATCCTCGGCCGAGCGGATCAGCATGAGCTGGTCGGGCGCGCGCTCGGCGGCGCGGCGCAGGGCGGCGGCCTGGACCAGCGCGCGCTCCTTGAGGCTGAACCAGCTCGGCAGCGGGCGCAGCTGGCCGATGAAGAGCGGGGTGATGTTGTCCGGCGCCTCGGCCGAGTTGCGACCATAGTTCTGGCCGCGCGGGCTCTTGGTGACGGTGGTGAAGACCTGCACCGCGACATTGCCCTCGGCCAGCCGGGGGATGTCGGTATGGCCGCGCCCGGCACGCCCCAGCAGGTCGCGGTCCCAGAGCAGCGCATCCGAATGCCAGTCGCCGATCATCAGCCGCTGGTGCAGCGCCTCGGCCTGGGGCGAGACCGGCCAGCCCTCGGCGGGCCCGGAAACCGGGTTCAGGCGGCGCTCGACGAATCCCGGCCCCCAGATCGCCACCACGACGGCGGCCAGGGCCGCCAGGCCCAGAAGCCAAAGGATGGTGCGTCGGATCATGCGGATCATGCCGTCCCCTTTTTCGGTTTCCCGGCAGCATAGGACGGGCCCATGCCGCAGGCGACGAAAAACTGCCCGGCAACGGCCGGCAGGAAGAGGGGGCTCTGCCCCCATCCCTTCGGGATTCCCCCGGGATATTTCGACACGGAAGAACGGCGGAAGAGGCCCTGCTGTTCTTTCGTGTCCAAATATCCTCTGGGGGTCCGGGGGGCGAAGCGCCCCCGGCGGCGAGGGTTCAGTCCTCCATGGCCTCGAGTTCCTCGATGAAGCCCTCGATCATCGACAGGCCCTTGTCCCAGAAGGCCGGGTCTGAGGCGTCGAGGCCGAAAGGCGCCAGCAATTCCTTGTGATGGCGCGAGCCGCCCGCCGCCAGCATGTCGAAATATTTCGCCTGGAACTCGGGCAGCCCGTCCTCGTAGGCGGCGTAAAGCGCGTTCACCAGCCCGTCGCCGAAGGCATAGGCATAGACGTAGAAGGGCGAATGCACGAAATGCGGCACATAGGTCCAGAAGGTCTCGTAGCCCGGCATGAATTCGAAGGCATCGCCCAGGCTTTCCGCCTGCACCGACATCCACAGCGCGTTGATGTCGTCCGGCGTCAGCTCGCCCCGCGCGCGTGCGGCGTGCAGCTTGCATTCGAAGTCGTAGAAGGCGATCTGGCGCACCACCGTGTTGATCATGTCCTCGACCTTGCCGGCCAGCAGCGCCTTGCGCTGCGCCTTGTCCCCGGTCCGGGCCAGGAGCGCGCGGAAGGTCAGCATTTCGCCGAAGACGCTGGCCGTTTCGGCCAGGGTCAGCGGGGTCGCGGCCAGCAGTTCTCCCTGCGCCGCCGCCAGCCGCTGGTGGACGCCGTGGCCCAGCTCATGCGCCAGGGTCATCACGTCGCGCGGCTTGCCCAGATAGTTCAGCAGCACATAGGGATGGACGGTGGTCACGGTCGGATGGGCGAAGGCGCCCGGTGCCTTGCCGGGCTTCACCGCCGCGTCGATCCAGCCCTGCTCGAAGAAGGGCTGCGCCAGTTCCGCCAGCCTCGGCGAGAAGCCGGCATAGGCGTCCAGCACCGTCGCCTGCGCCTCGGCCCAGGGGATCAGGCGCGGGCTTTCGCTGGGCAGCGGCGCGTTGCGGTCCCAGACCTCGAGCTTGTCGAGCCCCAGCCAGCGCGCCTTGAGCCGGTAGTAGCGATGCGACAGGCGCGGATAGGCGGCGGTGACGGCGTTCTTCAGCGCCTCGACCACCTCGGGTTCGACATGGTTCGACAGGTGCCGCGCCGTCTGCGGCGTCGGCATCTTGCGCCACTTGTCCTCGATGGCCTTTTCCTTGGCGAGCGTGTTGTGGATGCGGGCGAAGAGCTTGACGTTCCTGCCGAAGACCTCGGCCAGGGCGCGGGCGCCGGCCTCGCGCCGGGCGCGGTCGTGGTCGGTCAGCAGGTTCAGCGTCGCCTCCAGCCCCAGTTCCTCGTCCTCGCCCTCGACGGCGAAGGTCAGGCCGGCCGTGGTCTCGTCGAAGAGCCGGTTCCAGGCGGCGGCGCCGACCACCGAATTGTCGTGCAGGAAGCGTTCCAGCTCGTTCGAGAGCTGATAGGGGCGCATCGCGCGCATGCGGTCGAAGACCGGCTTGTAGCGGGCGGGACCGTTCGGCGCGGCGAAGATTTCCTCGTAGCGCGCGTCGGGGATGCGGTTGAACTCCAGGCTGAAGAACACGAGCTTGGTCGTTGCCGCGGTGATGCGGTCCTGAAGGTCGCCCATCTGCTTGGCGCGGGCCGAATCGGTGGTGTTCTGGTAATAGCGCAGCCCGGCATAGGACATGACCCGCCCGGCCAGGATGTCGATCTCCTGGTAGCGCTCGATGCATTCCAGCATCTTGCCGGCGTCGAGCGAGACCAGCTTGCCGTCGTAGTCGCGGGCGAAGATGCAGCAGGCCCGCTCGACCGCCTCGACGTCGCGGGCCAGTTCCGGCGAATCGGGCGCGGGGTAGAGATCGCCCAAATTCCATTCCGGCAGCGCGCCCAGATCGGGGGTTTTGGCCGGGACAGGCAAGGCATTCTCGTCTCGCGGCAGGACGCGGTCCAGGGGGCTGCGGGCAGAAATCGTCATGATCGCTCCTTTCGTATGGTCAACATGTGACCTCTGAACCGCCGGGCTGCAAGCCATGCGATGTGCAGGGCGGGGGCGCAGGATGCGGTTCAGGATGCGGCGGCGGCGCCGAAATGGGCGATGGCGGCGTCCAGGAAGCGGCTGCGGACGGGGTCGCGTTCCATCATCGGCTCGTGCCGGCAATCGGCCAGGTCCAGCAGCCGGGCGCCGGGCCAGGCGGCGGCGCGGCTGCGGATGGCCTGGGGCGAGACGACCCGCTCGCGATCCCCCAGCGCGATCAGCGCCGGCAGCGCGGGCGGGGGCAGGGCGGCCAGGCGCCGGCATTCCAGAAGCGCCGCGCGCAGCCAGTCGTTGCTGGCACCGCCGACCGAGATGTCGGGCCAGGCCGCGGCCTCGGCCACCAGTCGGCCCCAGCGCCGGCCGTCATGGGTCAGCAGGTTGTCGTGGAACGGGTCCATCAGCACGAAGCTGTTCTCGCCCCCCGTGCGCGGCGCGGGGTGGCCGCCGCGGCCCAGCCGGCCCAGCGTGGTGGCAAACGCCAGCGCCAGCGCCTCGGGCACGCCGCGCAGGTTGATGCCCCACATCGGCGCCGAGAACGCCGCGCCTTGCACCGGCAGGCCCGAGTCGAGCGCGGCAAGGCCGATGGTGCCGCCCATGGAATGCGCCAGCAGGTGCCAGGGCCGCGGCAGGTCCAGTTCCTGCGCCGCGACCACCAGTTCGACCACGTCGCGCTGGTAATCGGCGAAATCGCCGATATGGCCGGGCCGGACATTGTCCTGCAGGCGGTCGGACATGCCCTGTCCGCGCCAGTCCAGCGCCAGCACGTCCAGCCCGGCGGCGTTCAGGTCGGCCGCGACCTCGGCGTATTTCTCCAGGTATTCGGTGCGGCCCGGAAACAGCAGCACCGTGCCCGAGGCGCCGCCCGCGGCCCAATGCGCCGCCCGCAGGCGCACCCCGTCCTCGGCCCGCAGCCAGAAGGCGCGGGCCAGGGGCAGGGGGTCGCCGGGCAGCGTGTTGAAGGGCGCGGGCTTCATCGCTTCAGGACAGCAGCGCGCCCAGCTTCATCGCCGTGCCCATCGAGCCGTCGACCCGCAGCTTGCCGGTCATGAAGGCAGTGGTCGGGTTCACGTCGCCCGACAGCAGGCCCTCGAAGGTCTCGCGGCTGGCGGTCAGCGTCACCTCGGCCTCGTCGTCGGCGGCACGGGCGCCGTCGGCGTCGATATAGACCGCCCCCTCGCCCTCGATGACGAATTTGGCGGTGCCGTCGAAGCCCTTGGCCTTTTCGTCCAGCGCGGCCACGGCTGCCTCGATGACTTTGCTCATTCTGGGATCTCCTGTTCTCGTGTCTGGAATTAGACGATGGGGAAAGTTACATGGGGAATATGCTTTTGCCAGTCCCCCATTTCCATCTTGCCGTTGCGGCAGCGCTTTTCCTGGGGCTGGCGGCGGCCGGCCCCGGCCATGCGCGGCAGGACGGGGGCCCCTTGCCCCATGCGATGCCGGTGCAGGACGCACCGCCGCAGGACGATATTCCCGAGGACGAGGAGGGTCCGCCCGAAGACGAAGGCGAGGCGCTGCCCGAAAGCCCGCTTTCCGAACCCGCGGCCCCCTCCGAGCCGACCGCCGAGGCGCGGCTGCGCGAGCGCGAGGACCTGGACCTGCTGTTTGCCGAACTGGCCCAGCCGGGCGGCGAGACCTGGGCGCGGGCCGAGACCGACATCCTGCGCATCTGGTCGCGCTCCGGCTCGGCGGCGATGGACCTGCTCTACAAGCGGGGCGAGGCGGCGCTGGACACGGGCGACACCGTCACCGCCATCGGCCACCTGACCGCGCTGACCGACCATGCGCCGGATTTCGCGGCGGGCTGGTACCTGCGTTCGGTCGCCTTCTATCTGGACGGGGATTTCGGCCCGGCCATCGCCGATCTGGGGCAGGTGCTGCGGCTCGAGCCGCGCCATTTCGGCGCCCTGACCCAGCTGGGCACCATCCTCGAGGAACTGGGCGACGACCGGGACGCGCTGGAGGCCTTTCGCCAGAGCCTGAAGATCCACCCCCATCAACAGGAGGCGCAGGATGCCGTCCAGCGCCTCGAACGCAAATTGCAGGGCACCGACGCCTGATGAGTGACAGATCGCGGGTCACGGCCGTCCTTGGCCCGACCAATACCGGCAAGACGCATTATGCCATCGACCGGATGCTGGCGCATCGCACCGGGGTCATCGGCCTGCCGCTGCGCCTGCTGGCGCGCGAGGTCTATGACCGCATCGTCAAGGCGCGCGGCCCCTCGGTCGTGGCGCTGGTCACGGGCGAGGAGCGGATCGTGCCCGAGCGCGTGCAATACTGGGTCGCCACCACCGAGGCCATGCCCGAGGTCGGCGCCGATTTCGTCGCCATTGACGAGATCCAGCTTTGCGCCGACCCCGAGCGCGGCCATGTCTTCACCGACCGGCTGCTCAACATGCGCGGGCTGCATGAGACGCTGCTGCTGGGCAGCGACACCATGCGCCCGGCCATCGCCGCGCTGGTGCCGCAGGCGCAGTTCATGCGGCGCGAGCGGTTCTCGGCCCTGTCATGGGCCGGCTCGAAAAAGATCAGCCGGATGCCGGCGCGCTCGGCCATCGTCTGCTTCTCGGTCGAGGAGGTCTATGCCACGGCCGAGCTGATCCGCCGCCAGAAGGGCGGCTGCGCCGTGGTCATGGGGGCGCTGAGCCCGCGCACCCGCAACGCGCAGGTCGCCATGTATCAGGCGGGCGAGGTCGATTACCTGGTCGCCACCGACGCCATCGGCATGGGGCTGAACCTCGACATCCGCCACATCGCCTTTTCCGCCACCGAGAAATTCGACGGCCGCCGCTATCGCCCGCTGTTCCCGCATGAGCTGGGCCAGATCGCCGGCCGGGCGGGGCGGCATACCGAGCCGGGCAGCTTCGGCGTCACCGGCGATGCCGCGCCGCTGGACGAGGGGCTGATCGAGGCGATCGAGAACCACCGCTTTCAACCGATCGGCCGGCTGATGTGGCGCAATGCCGCGCTGGAATTCGGCACGGTCGAGCGGCTCTTGCAAAGCCTCGAGACGCAGCCGCAATCGGAATGGCTGGTGCGCGGGCGCGAGGCGGACGACATCCGCGCGCTCAAGGCGCTGTCGGCGATGCCCGAGATCCGCGACCAGGTGACGCATCCGCGCGAGGTGCGGCTGCTCTGGGACGTCTGCCGGATCCCGGATTTCCGCTCGATCTCGGCGGCCGAGCATTCGACGCTGCTGGCGCGGATCTTCGGCTTTCTGCGCGACGGCAAGGTGCCCGGCGACTGGCTGGAGGGGCAGATCCGCCGCATTGACCGGATTCAGGGCGACATCGACACATTGTCGAAACGATTGGCATATATACGCACCTGGACCTATGTTGCCCAACGATCCGGCTGGGTGTCGGACGAAAGTCATTGGCGTGCCGAGACGCGCGCGGTAGAAGATCGGTTGTCGGACGCGTTGCACGCGGCTCTGACGCAAAGATTCGTGGACCGGCGCACTTCCGTGCTGCTGCGCCGGCTCAAACAGAAGGAGAGCCTTTTGGCCGAGGTGAATGACAAGGGCGAAGTGACGGTCGAGGGCGAATTCGCCGGCCGTCTGGAAGGCTTCCGCTTCCACGCCGATCCGAGCGCAACCGGGGACGAGGCGCGGATGCTGCAACGCGCCGCCTATGAGGCGCTGCGCCCCGAGTTCCATCTGCGCGCCGACCGCTTCTACAACGCGCCGGATACCGAGCTGGACTTCACCGAGCAGGGCGGCCTGATGTGGGGCAGCTCGGCGGTGGGCAAGCTGGTCAAGGGCGCCGAGGCGCTGAAACCCGGCGTCGAGGCCTTCGTCGACGAGGAGGCGGGCCCCGAGATTGCCGAGAAGGTGCGCCGTCGCCTGCAGCATTTCATCGACCGCAAGATCGCCACCCTGTTCGAGCCGCTGCTGGCGCTCAGGAACGACGAGACGCTGGCCGGGCTGGCCCGCGGCTTCGCCTTCCGCCTGGTCGAGGCGCTGGGTGTGCTGCCGCGCGAGGGCGTGGCGACCGAGGTCAAGGAACTGGACCAGGACGCGCGCGGCCTTCTGCGCAAGCATGGCGTGCGCTTCGGCCAGTTCACCATCTTCCAGCCGGCGCTGCTGAAGCCGGCGCCGACCCGGCTGCGGCTGGTGCTTTGGGGGCTGGACCAGGGCCTGTCGGAATTCCCCGAAAGCCCGCCGCCCGGCCTGGTGACGATCCCCAACCTGCCCGACGTGCCCAAGGGCTATTACACGCTGTCGGGCTATCACCCGGCGGGCGAGCGGGCGATTCGCATCGACATGCTCGAGCGGCTGGCCGACATGCTGCGCGGCCAGGACAGCCGCGGCGGCTTCGAGGCGACGCCCGACATGCTGTCGATCACCGGCATGACGCTGGAGCAGTTCGCCGGGCTGATGCAGGGCCTGGGCTATCGCGCCGAGCGGGGCGAGCGCCCCAAGGCCCGCGCCGAGGCGGCGCCCGCCGCCGAGCCCGCGCCGCAAGAGGCCGACCACGAGCATCCGCTGACCGAGGAGGAAAGCGTGCTTGCCGCCGAGACCCGCGCCAAATGGGAGGCCGAGCAGGCTGCCCGCAAGGCCGCCGAGGCGGAGGCCGAGGTCGTTGCGGCCGAAGCCGGCGCCGAACCTGGCGAAGCGGCGCCCGAGACCGAGGTGTTCTACAGCTTCACCTGGGCTCCGCGCCCCCGCGGCGGCCATCGCCGGCCCGAGCGCGGCGAGCGCCAGGGTCAGGGCCAAGGCCAAGGGCAGGGTCAGGGCCGCCCGCAGGGCGAGCGCGGCCCGCGCCGCGAACGCGAGGCGGGGCAGGAGAATCGGCGCGACGGCAAGCCCTTCGAAGGCAAGCCGCGCGGCGAACGCGGCGACCGGCCCGACCGCGGCCCGAAGGGCAAGCCCAAGGGCAAGCCGCGCCATGACGGTCCCAAGAGCTTCGAGGCCCGCCCGCCGCGCGCCGAGAAACAGGCCGACCCGGACAGCCCCTTCGCCGTTCTCGCCGCGCTCAAGAACAAGACGTGAGAGGGGAAGGCGGCGAAAGCATCAGGCTCGACCGCTGGCTGCATCACGCGCGGCTGTTCAAGACCCGCACCCTGGCCGCCGATGCGATCGGCGCCGGGGGCATCCGGCTGAACGGCCAGCCCTGCAGCAAGCCGGCGCAGGTGGTGCGGGGCGGCGATACCGTCACCGTTTCGGCCCATGGCCGGGTCAGGGTGCTGCGGATCGTGCTTCTGGGCGAACGCCGCGGCCCGGCCACCGAGGCGGCCACGCTTTACGAGGAACTCTAGGCTGGCGAAGGACTCCGGTCAGCCGGACAAGGAACCGGGTTCCTGCCCGCGCCCCTGCGACAGAACGCCATCCCATCCCGGCCGGGGCTCGGCCCTATCCTCGTCTTTTCGCCGGCGGTGGCCTTGATTGATGGCTGCGGCGGGCGTAACTAGCCGATCAGGAAACAGGAATATCTCGCCATGACCTATGTCGTCACCGAAAACTGCATCATGTGCAAATACACCGACTGCGTCGAGGTGTGCCCCGTGGACTGTTTTTATGAAGGCGAGAACACGCTGGTCATCCATCCCGACGAATGCATCGACTGCGGCGTCTGCGAACCGGAATGCCCGGCCGATGCGATTCGCCCCGATACCGAGCCCGACATGGAGACATGGGTCGAGTTCAATCGCAAATATGCCGAATCCTGGCCGGTGATCACCCGCAAGAAGGATCCGATGCCCGGCTATCAGGAGATGGACGGCATGCCCGGCAAGCTGGAGAAATATTTCTCGGAAGCGCCCGGCGAGGGGGATTGAGACCTCCGGTCCCGTTCGCGGGGCCGATTTCGTTTGAAATGCTAACGACTGTGCCGATCCTGCATCATATGTCGGATTTGACTGTCGCATCGCTTGGCGAGACGGGGCCACAACCGCTAGATCGCATCCGTGGCGAGGGCGTCGATTCGCCCTGGCCATGCATCGGCTCTGTTCGGTGAAGCGTTCCCTGGTATTGAGTCTGAACGATTTTCTTTCGTCAAACGGGGCCGGTGCCGCTTTTCAGGGAACCTTTGAACCGGCGCGATTTTTGTGCTATGGTGCAGCCATCTCGCGCCGGTCGGGCTGCTTTTGTGGCCTGGCCGGCGCTGCTGCCTGTCCTGATCGACTGCCCGGTCAGAAGTGCAAGAACAACAATGTTGGCCCGTAAGGGGGGATTGTCCCGCCTTGGGGGTTTTTGTGCCGCGTGGCGGTGCAACTGCGAAGGATGCCCAATGTCGAAAGCCAAGAAGACCGAATTCCGCCCCGATGACTTTGTCGTCTACCCCACCCATGGCGTGGGCCGCATCGTTTCGATCGAAGAGCAGGAGGTGGCGGGACTGCGCCTCGAAATGTTCGTGATCTCGTTCGAAAAGGACAAGATGACCCTGCGCGTGCCCACCGCCCGCGCGACCGAGATCGGCATGCGCGGCCTCTCGACCCCGGACCTGGTCGAGCGGGCGCTGGACACGCTGAAGGGCAAGGCCCGCGTCAAGCGCGCGATGTGGTCGCGCCGTGCCCAGGAATATGAGCAAAAGATCAACTCGGGCGACCTGATGTCGATCGCCGAGGTGGTGCGCGACCTGCATCGCAACGACGACCAGCGCGAGCAATCCTATTCCGAGCGCCAGCTCTACGAGGCCGCGCTGGACCGCCTGACCCGCGAGGTCGCCGCCGTGTCCGGCATGGACGAGGCCGGCGCGCAGAAGAAGGTCGAAACCGTGCTGACCGCCCGCGCCGCCTGAGGGCAGGCCGTCGGGATGATCGGGGCGCCCGCAGGGGCGCCCTTTTTCATGCCGAGAGGCGGGAAAGCCGCGCTCGGGGGGGCAAAACCCCGTTGGGAAAAGTTGCCCGCGTCGGGCGCGCATCAGGCCGGTCGGGTAAAGTTGCCGGCGTCAGGCGCGCATCAGGCCGAAGACCAGCGAGATCGAAACCAGTGCCAGCCAGACCGAGGCGAGCCGCTGGACGCCTTGCAGCCGCTTTCCGCCGCCGTTTCCCGCCTGCGTCAAGGCCCCGGCGCAGCCCCAGGCCAGGGCCGCGCCCATCACCATCAGGCAGAACATCCCCAGCCGTGTCGCGAAGGCCGGATCCTGCGGCGCGGGAAGCAGGACCAGGCCGAAGATCAGCGCCTTGGGGTTCAGGACGGTGGTCACGTAGATCCGCCGCGCGCCGACCCCGCGGCTTTCGCCCTCATCGCCGGGCGCACGCCACAGCGCCGTCGCCAGGACCATGATCCAGGCGGCCGCCGCCAGTTTCAGCCCGACGGCCAGGGCCGGCACCTGTTCCAGCAGCCCCGCGCCCAGGAAGGCCAGCGGCAGGACGGTCGTCAGATAGCCCGCCAGTTCCGCGGGCAGCAGGCGCGCGACGCTGGCCAGCCCGCGCCGCGCCCCGGCGATCCCCATCAGCGTATTCGTCGGCCCCGGCGCCAGCAGCAGCGCCAGAACCGCCGAAACGAATGCCGTCATGGTCATCGGTCGCGTCCCTTCTCAATCCTGCCTGCGCGCTATCATGGCCTTCCCCTGGATGAATTGATCTGGGTCAGGGGCGCAAGGCAAGGGCCCGGTCACGGCCGCTTTTCGCCGCTGCCGCTACGTGCGAAAGGGGGCGATCCGGCCGGGCCGCCCCTCGCGGCTTTCAGCCCAGGGCGGCCAGGATGCGCGCCCAGCTGCGCGCGCCCCTGGCAAAGCTGTCGAGATCGTATTTCTCGTTCGGGGAATGGATGCGGTCGTCGTCGCGGGCAAAGCCGATCAGCATGGAATCCATGCCCAGGATCTCCTTGAAATCCCCGGCGATGGGGATCGAGCCGCCGGCGCCGATATAGGCCGCCTCGCGCCCCCATTCCTGCGTCAGCGCCGCCTTGGCCGCGGCAAAGGCCGGGTCCGAGATGTCCATGCGGCTGGCCGGGCTGGCGCCATGGCCGTGGAACTCGACCGTGCAATCCTCGGGGACATGGGCGCGGACATGGGCGCGGAAGGTCTCGCGGATGCGGTCGGGATCCTGGGTGCCGGTCAGGCGGAAGCTGACCTTGGCGCGGGCCTCGGCCGGCAGGACGGTCTTGAAGCCCTCGCCGGTATAGCCGCCGGTGATGCCGTTGATCTCGAAGGTGGGGCGGTTCCAGACCATCTCCAGCCCGGTGCGGCCCGTCTCGCCCACCGGATGCTTCAGCCCGACGCGCCCCAGGAACTCGGCCGGGTCGAAGCCGAGCGCGGCCCAGTCGGCGCGCAGTTCCGGGGACAGCTCCTCGACGCCGTCATAGAAGCCGGGCAGGGCGACGCGGCCGCCGGCGTCCTTGACCGTCGCAAGCGCGTTGACGAGGATCTGGACCGGGTTCGCCGCCAGCCCGCCGAAGCTGCCCGAATGCAGGTCGCGGTCAGCGGCGCGGATCACGATCTCCTCGCCGCAAAGCCCGCGCAGCTGGGTGGTGATGGCCGGGCGGCCGTCGGCATAAAGCCCGGTGTCGCAGATCATGGCGATGCCGGCGCGCAATTCCTCGGCATTCTCGCGCAGGAAGGGGCGCAGGCTGGGCGAGCCGGATTCCTCCTCGCCCTCGAACAGCAGCACCAGGTCCGAGGGCAGGCTGCCATGCACCGCCTTCCAGGCGCGGAACGCCTCGACGAAGGTCATCAACTGGCCCTTGTCGTCCGAGGCGCCGCGGCCGCGGATCACCTTGCCCTGCGGCGTGTCCTCGATATGCGGCTCGAAGGGCGGGCGTTCCCACAGCTCCAGCGGATCGACGGGCTGCACGTCGTAATGGCCATAGAACAGCAGCGGCCGCCGCGTCCCCTTCGGCGAATGCGCGACCACCATCGGATGGCCGGGCGTGTCGCGCAGCTCGGCCCGGAAGCCCAGCGAGACCAGCTCGGCGCAAAGCCATTCCGCGGCGCGCCGCACCTCGGCCGCATAGGCCGGGTCGGTCGAGACCGAGGGAATGCGAAGAAATTCCATCAGCCGGTCGAGCGCCTGGGGCAGCCCCGCGTCCAGCGTTGAAAGTACTTCGCCGATTCTGGAATTGTCCGTCATCCTTCGCCTTTCCTGATTGATTTTATCAGAGAAAATGCCTGTCCCCTTGGTATGGGTGCGACATTTTAACGCTGTATTTCCTCTGGCTTGATGCGTATCAAGGTATGACCCGCGGGATCGCAGCATGATCCCCCAAGCAAGCAAGTTCAAGCAAGGCAAGGGATCCGTGATGGACTATTCAGCCGCCCTCGATCAGGCCATCGGCAAGCTGCACGAAGAGGGTCGTTACCGCACCTTCATCGACATCGAGCGTCGCAAGGGGGCCTATCCGCAGGCGGTCTGGACCCGTCCCGACGGGACCGAGACCGAGATCACCGTATGGTGCGGCAACGACTACCTGGGCATGGGCCAGCACCCGGTGGTGCTGGCGGCGATGCACGAGGCGCTGGATGCCACCGGGGCGGGTTCCGGCGGCACGCGCAACATCTCGGGCACCACGGTCTATCACAAGCGGCTCGAGGCGGAACTGGCCGACCTGCACGGGAAAGAGGCCGCGCTGGTCTTTTCCAGCGCCTACACCGCCAATGACGCCACGCTCTCGACCCTGCGCAAGCTGTTTCCCGGCCTCATCATCTATTCCGACGAGCTGAACCACGCCTCGATGATCGAGGGGATCAAGCGGTTCGACGGCGCCAAGCGCATCTTCCGCCACAACGACGTCGCGCATCTGCGCGAGTTGCTGGAGGCCGACGATCCCGAGGCGCCCAAGCTGATCGCCTTCGAATCGATCTATTCCATGGATGGCGATTTCGGCCCCCTCGCGGCGCTCTGCGACCTGGCCGAGGAATTCAACGCCCTGACCTATCTGGACGAGGTCCATGCCGTCGGCATGTATGGCCCCCGCGGCGGCGGCGTGGCCGAGCGCGACGGGCTCAGCCACCGCATCGACATCTTCAACGGCACGCTGGGCAAGGCGTTCGGCGTCTTCGGCGGCTATATCGCCGCCTCGGCCAAGATGGTGGACGCAATCCGCTCCTATGCGCCGGGCTTCATCTTCACCACCTCGCTGCCGCCGGCGGTGGCGGCCGGGGCCGCGGCCTCGATCGCCTTCCTCAAGACGGCGGAAGGGCAGTTGCTGCGCGACCAGCAACAACTGAACGCCCGCATCCTGAAGATGCGGCTGCGCGGGCTCGGCATGCCGATCATGGACCATGGCAGCCATATCGTGCCGGTGCATGTCGGCAACCCGGTGCATTGCAAGGCGCTGTCGGACATGCTGCTGGCCGATTTCGGCATCTATGTGCAGCCGATCAACTTCCCGACCGTGCCGCGCGGCACCGAACGGCTGCGCTTCACGCCCTCGCCGGTGCATGATCCCAAGCAGATCGACCAGCTGGTGAAGGCCATGGACAACCTCTGGTCGCAGTGCAAACTGAACCGTTCAACTTCAGCTGCCTGAGACGGTTTCGGGGTGAAGACCTCTCGCGCCCGTGATAACCTTGCTTTAATCAAGTTGTGAGAGTCTTCCGATTCGCGGGGACGAGCAGCAAAGAATGGGGCAGGCGCAATGATCGGGCTAAGGGGTAATCCCCCGTCCAATGGCCATGAGGAGCCGGCGGCCTTGCCGCCCGGTTTCGACGATCCTGACATTCGTCTCGGTGATCTGATGCGGGGCGAACGGGCCACGCTGGGCAAGTCGCTGCTGGATGTCCAGCGCGAATTGCGCATTCGCGCCTCCTATGTCGCCGCCATCGAGAATTGCGACATTTCCGCCTTCGACACGCCCAGCTTCATCGCGGGCTATGTCCGCTCCTATGCCCGCTATCTCGGCATGGACGCCGACTGGACCTTCCGCCGCTTCTGCCAGGAATCGGGCTTCCAGCCGACGCATGGCATGGCCCCCGCCGCCGCCGGGCCAAAGCCGCAGCGCCGGCCCTCGGACCCGGCCGAGGCGCTGGCCAATCCGCATCCGATCTTCCTGCCCCGGCAGGAAAGCATCTGGAGCTCGATCGAGCCGCGGGCCATCGGCTCGCTGCTGGTCATGGTCGTGCTGGCCTGCGGGCTGGGCTATGGCGGCTGGGCCGTGCTGCAAGAGGTGCAGAAGGTCAACCTGACCCCCGGCGAGCAGGCCCCCGGCGTCATCGCCGCGCTGGACCCGGTGCAGGAGGCGGCCGAGCCCGAGACCGTGGAATCGGCCCAGGTCAATTTGCCGCGCCCCGAGGGGTTGGACCGCACCTATCGCCCGCAGGCGCTGGAGCTGCCGGTGCTGGTCGCCCGCGACGGGCCCATCGCCGCCATCGACCCGCGGCTGGACGTGCCGGCGGCCAAGCCGGAAGGCGCCGCGCCCGCAACCCGCACCGCCGCGGTCCAGGACCGGGTCTATGGCCCGCAGATGCCGCCCGAACAGGCGGCGGTGCGCACCGTCGCCCCCGATGCGCCCGAGATCGAGATCCTGACCGCCCGTCCCGCCTGGGTGCGCGTCACCTCGGCCGACGGCACGGTGCTGCTGGAAAAGACCATGGACGCGGGCGAACGTTTCGCCCTGCCCAAGCTGGAAGCGCCGCCGGTGCTGCGCGCGGGCAATTCCGGCGCGGTCTATTTCGCGGTCAACGGCCGCACCTATGGCCCGGCGGCGCCCGGCGCCAGGGTGGTCAAGAATGTCGAGCTGTCGCCCACGGCGCTGACGGCGCAATATGCCTTTGCCGATCTCAGCAAGGATCCGCAGCTGGCCGAGATGGTCGCGCTGGCATCGGCCGAGCAGCCGGACCAGGCCCCCGCGCAGGATTGACCGGCCGCGGGGTCACGGATGCGGCATCGCGCGCCCGACCGGGGTCGGATGGCTTGCCCGTCCGGCCGCATCGGCCTATTTCTGACGGGTGAATCCGCCTCTGGCGCAGGAAAAGGCCCCAGCCATGTCGCATAATCCGATCCGCCCCTGGCGCAATATCGACCGGCGCAAGTCGCGCCGGATCATGGTCGGCAACGTGCCGGTCGGGGGCGACGCGCCGATCAGCGTGCAGACCATGACCAATACCGACACCTCGGACGTGCGCGCGACGCTGGACCAGATCATCCGCGCCGCCGACGTCGGCGCCGACATCGTCCGCGTCTCGACCCCCGACGAGGCCTCGACCCGCGCCCTGCGCGAGATCTGCCGCGAAAGCCCGGTGCCGATCGTGGCCGACATCCATTTCCACTACCGCCGCGCCATCGAGGCCGCCGAGGCCGGCGCCGCCTGCCTGCGCATCAACCCCGGCAATATCGGCGACGCCGCCCGCGTGCGCGAGGTGATCAAGGCCGCCCGCGACCACGGCTGCTCGATCCGCATCGGCGTGAACGCCGGCAGCCTGGAAAAGCACCTGCTGGAGAAATACGGCGAGCCATGCCCGGATGCGATGGTGGAATCCGGCCTCGACCATATCCGCATCCTGCAGGACAATGATTTCCACGAATTCAAGATCAGCGTGAAGGCATCGGACGTCTTCCTTGCCGCTGCCGCCTATCAGCAGCTGGCCGAGGCGACGGATGCGCCGATCCACCTGGGCATCACCGAGGCGGGCGGGCTGGTCTCCGGCACGGTGAAATCCGCCATCGGCCTGGGCAACCTGTTGTGGATGGGCATCGGCGACACGATCCGGGTCAGCCTGTCCGCCGATCCGGTCGAGGAGGTCAAGGTCGGCTTCGAGGTCCTGAAATCGCTTGGCCTGCGCACCCGCGGCGTGCAGATCATCTCCTGCCCCAGCTGCGCGCGCCAGGGCTTCGACGTCATCAAGACGGTCGAGACCCTGGAAAAGCGCCTCGAACACATCAAGACCCCGATGAGCCTGTCGATCATCGGCTGCGTGGTGAACGGGCCGGGCGAGGCGCTGATGACCGACATCGGCTTCACCGGCGGCGGCGCCGGCTCGGGCATGGTCTATCTGGCCGGCAAGCAGAACCACAAGATGACCAACGCCCAGATGGTCGACCATATCGTCGAGCTGGTCGAGAAACGCGCCGCCGAGATCGAGGCCGCGCAATCCGCCGCCGCCGAATAGCCAAAGGGCGGCCCCATGCGCCGCCCCATGCTTCTTCGTTCCAGAAATACCCATGCCGCCCGCGCAACCCGCCCAGGCGGCGCAGCCTCAGCCCTCGGCCTTGGCCTCGGTGCGCGGGCAATCGCGCCCTCCAGCCCCTGGGTGGGCATGCTGTGCAATCCGCCGCCGAATAGCCAAAGGGCGGCCCCATGCGCCGCCCCGTATTTCTTCGTTCCAGAAATACCCCTGCCGCCCGCGCAACCCGGCCCAGGCGGCGCAGCCTCAGCCCTCGGCCTTGGCCTCGCGCGCACGGGCAATCGCGCCCTCCAGCCCTTCGGTGGGCATGCCGCGCAGCATCTCGCCGCCGATGATGAAGGTGGGGGTGCCCATGATCCGCATCTGCTCGGCCAGCTGGTGGTTCTTGCGCAGCACGGCCGAGACCTCCTCGGTGTTCATCCGGTTCAGCACCGCCTGGCTGTCCAGCTCCAGGTCTCCGGCCAGCTTGGCCAGGCTTTCCAGGTTCACCGGCCCGCGCGATTCCATCAGCGCGTCATGCGCCTTCTTGTAGGCGTCGGGCCCGGCTTCCTGCTGCACCGCGACGGCAAAGCGCGCGGCCATGTCGCTTTCCTGGGTCAGGATCGGGAATTCCTTGACGATCCAGCGGATATTGCCATCGGCCGAGATCAGCTTCTCCACGTCCGGGCTGACCCGCTTGCAGACGCCGCAGCGGTAGTCGACGAACTCGACCAGGGTCACGTCGCCCTCGGGATTGCCGCCGACCCAGCTGTGGCCGTCCTGGAAGATCGCCTCGCGGTTGTTCTCGACCAGCAGCTCGTCGTTGCGGGCCTCGTCGGCAAGCCGGCGTTCCTCCAGCACGTTGATCGATTCGATCAGCACGTCGGGATTGGCCATCAGGTAGTCGCGCACCGCCTCGCCGAAGGCGGCCTTCTCGGCCTCGGTCATGTTCGCGGGGTCGAAGGCCGCGGCGGGCAGGGCGGTGGCAGCCAGCAGCGCTGCGGTCACAAGGGCTTTCATCGGGCAATCCTCTCCAGTTCCCGGCAACTTGACCGCTTGCGCGGGGCGTTGCAAGCGCCCGGCCGGGGCATCACGCGGGCTTGACCGGGCCGGCCGCAGGGCGGATACCCGGCCAAAACCATGAGGCAGGCTGACATGAGACAATCCCGCCGCGGGCAGGTCGATCCCTTCATCGTCATGGATGTGATGGAGGCCGCCCGCAAGGCCGAGGCCCAGGGCCGCCGCATCATCCACATGGAGGTCGGCCAGCCCTCGACCCCGGCGCCCCAAGGCGCGCGCCGGGCGCTGGCGGCGGCGCTGGACCGGCCCTTGGGCTATACGGTCGCGCTTGGCCTGCCGGAACTGCGCCAGGGCATCGCCGGGCTTTACAAGCGCTGGTATGGGCTCGACCTCGACCCGGCGCGGGTGGTGGTGACGCCGGGTTCCTCGGGCGCCTTCATCCTGGCCTTCTCGGCGCTTTTCGACGCGGGCGCGCGGGTGGCGCTCGGCGAGCCGGGCTATCCCAGCTATCGCCAGATCCTGCGCGCCATGTCGCTGGAGCCGGTGGGCATCCCGACGCGGGCCGAGGATCGCTATCAGCCGCGCCCGGGCGACCTGCCGGCGGATGCGCAGGGGCTGATCCTGGCCTCGCCCGGCAACCCGTCGGGCACGGTGCTGCGGCGCGAGGAGCTGGCGGGACTGACCGCGCGCGCGGCAGAGCTGGGCATGAACGTGATCTCGGACGAGATCTATCACGGGCTGGACTATGGCGCGGGCTTCCATTCCGCGCTGGAGGTGACGGACGAGGTCTTCGTCATCAACAGCTTCTCGAAATATTTCAGCATGACCGGCTGGCGCGTGGGCTGGATGGTGGTGCCCGACGGCATGATCCGCACCGTCGAGCGGATCGCGCAGAACATGTTCATCTGCCCGCCCCATGCCAGCCAGGTCGCGGCGTTGGCGGCGCTGGATTGCGTCGATGAGGCCGAGGCGAACCTGGCCGTCTATGCCGAGAACCGCCGGCTGATGCTGGAGCGGCTGCCCAGGATCGGATTTTCGCGCATCGCGCCGCCCGAGGGCGCCTTCTACATCTATGCCGACGTGTCGGAGCTGACGACGGACAGCCTGGCCTTCGCCGCGGAAATCCTGGAAAAGGCCGGGGTGGCGGTGACGCCGGGCCTGGACTTCGACCCCCATCGCGGCGCGCAGACCCTGCGTTTCAGCTATGCCGCGGGGGCAGCCGAGATCGCCGAGGGGCTCGACCGTCTGGCGGCCTTCATGGCGGCGCGATGAGATGGCTTTGCGCCATCCTGCTGGTCTGGCTTGCCTGGCCCGCGCTGGCCGATGACGGCGCGCGCCCGGCCGTGGCGACGGTCGATCTGGCGCAATCCTCGTTGGTGGCCGAGGGGCGCGACCGCGGCAAGCCGCGGCCGATGGAGCTGCGGCTGACGATCAGCCGGCCGGTGCCCTATCGGGTCTATTTCCTGGACGGGCCGCCGCGGCTGGTGGTGGATTTCCGCGAGATCGACTTTTCCGGCGCCGATGCCGAGGCGCTGCCGGGGCGCGAACTGGTGCCGGCGCTGCGCTGGGGGCGCTTTCGCCCCGGCTGGTCGCGGCTGGTGATGGAACTGCCCGGCCCCTATGCGCTGCGGCTGGCGGTGCAAAGCCCGGCCGAGGGCGACGCCCAGGGGGCGCTGGTCAAGCTGCGCATGGAGCCGGTGAAGCCCGAGGATTTCGTCACCCGCGGCAATGCGCTTTCGGCGCTGTGGGACTTGCCGCAGCCGGCGGCCGTGGCGCCGCTGCCGCCGCGCCGCGCCGGCACCCGGCCCCTGCGCGTGGCGCTGGACCCCGGCCATGGCGGCCACGACCCCGGCGCCCAGGTCGGCGCGATCAGCGAGGCGGCGCTGATGCTGGGCTTTGCCCGCGAACTGACCGAGATCCTGAACCGCGCCGGTTTCGAGGTCATCGCCACCCGCAAGGACGACAGCTTCATCCCGCTTGAGCGGCGCATGACCATTGCCCGCGCCGAGCAGGCGGACCTGTTCATCTCGCTCCATGCCGATGCGCTGCCGGCGGGCGAGGCGGCGGGGCTGTCGATCTATGTCTGGAACCCGCAGGCCGACGACCGCGCCACGCGCGAACTGGCCATGCGCCACGACCGCGCCGACCTGCTGGCCGGGCTGGACCTGTCGGGGACCGACGACCAGCTGGCCGACGTGCTGATGGACCTGGCGCGGACCGAGACGCATCCGCGCTCGGAAGCCTTCGCCAAGTTCGCGGTGTCCGAGCTGAACCGGGCGGGCATCGCCATGCACCGCAGGCCGGTGCGCGGCGCGGCGTTTTCGGTGCTGAAATCGCCCGACATCCCCTCGGTCCTGGTCGAGCTGGGCTTCCTGACCGATCCGGGCGACCGCGCCAACCTGTTCGACCCCGAGTGGCGCGCGCAGACCGCGCAGGCGCTGGCCCAGGCCATCAGGCTTTGGGCGCAGGACGATGCCGCCCGCGCCGCCCTGCTGCGCAAGTAGCGCAAGGTTGCTTTGACGGGCGCGGCCTCGCTGTCTATAGAGGCGCAGGTTATCCCCAGAGGCTTGCCCATTGCTGCGCTTCCTGCTGTCCTTCATCGGTGCGATCTTTTCCTGGCTCGTGACCGCGGTCTTCTTCATCGCCCTGACCGTGGGCGCGGTGTTCTGGATGTATTCGCGCGACCTGCCCAGCCATGAGCAGCTGGCGCAATACGCGCCCAAGACCATCAGCCGGATCTATTCCGCAGAAGGGCGGCTGATCGACGAATTCGCCGAGGAACGCCGCATCTTCGTGCCCATCGACGAGATCCCGCCCCTGGTGAAGCAGGCCTTCATCAGCGCCGAGGACAAGCATTTCTACAGCCATCACGGCTTCGACCCGATGGGCATGGGCAAGGCGGCGCTGGATGCGATCAGCTCGGGCGGGCGCAACCTGCGCGGCGCCTCGACCATCACCCAGCAGGTGATGAAGAACTTCCTGCTGTCCAGCGACCGCAGCGTCGAGCGCAAGATCAAGGAGCTGATCCTGGCCACCCGGCTGGAATCGACGCTTAGCAAGGACCAGATCCTCGAGCTTTACCTCAACGAGATCTTCCTGGGACAGAACAGCTTCGGCGTGGCCGCGGCGGCGCAAAGCTATTTCAACAAGCCGCTGACCGAGCTTGCGCCGCATGAGGCGGCGACCCTGGCCGCCATGCCCAAGGCGCCGGGCCGCTATCACCCCGTCCGCGCCCGTGAGGCGCTGACCGAACGGCGCGACTATGTCCTGCGCGAGATGTGGCAGAACGGCTATATCGACCAGGCCACCTACGAGGCCGAGGCCAGGCAGCCGCTGCGCTCGGTCCAGAACGGCGATTTCCCCGCCTTCCAGCAGCAATTGCCGCCGCGCGACTATTTCACCGACGAGATCCGCCGCCAGCTTTCGGCGCAATTCGGCGCCGAGGAGTTCTTCGGCGGCGGGCTGGCGATCCGGGCGACCATCGACCCCAAGCTGCAACAGGTCGCCGCCCATGCGCTGCAGCAGGCGCTCGAGAAATACGACCGCGGCCGCGGCGTCTGGCGCGGCACCCGCGTCAGGATCCCGGCCGAGCAGCTGGGCGACGAGCAGGCATGGCGCGCGGCGCTGTCCGATGCCGATGTGCCCCGCGACATCGAGGGCTGGTTTCCGGCCGTGGTGCTGGCGCTGGGGGACAGCGAGGCCACCATCGGCATCGAGGGGATCGAGGGCACCGCCCAGATCCCGGCCAAGGACGTGCAATGGGCAAGGAAGCGGCTGGCCGACGGCACGCTGGCGCCCAAGGCCAAGGTGGCTTCGGACCTGCTGGAACTGGGCGACGTGGTGCTGGTGCGGCGCATGACCAGCGACAGCGACGGCAGCTTCATCCGCTGGACCCTGCGCCAGGTGCCCGAGGTGCAGGGCGGCTTCATGGCCATGGACGTGAACACCGGCCGCGTCATCGCCATGCAGGGCGGCTTTTCCTATCAAAGCTCGGTTTTCAACCGCGCCACCCAGGCGCAGCGCCAGCCGGGCTCCAGCTTCAAGCCCTTCGTCTATGCGGCGGCGCTGGATTCGGGCTTCAACCCCGCGACCATCGTCGTGGACGAGCCGATCACCGTGAACACGCCGCAGGGGCTGTGGACGCCCAAGAACGCCAGCGGCAAGTTCTATGGCCCGACGCCGATGCGCACCGGGATCGAGCAGTCCAGGAACCTGATGACCATCCGCATCGCCCAGGGCATCGGCATGGACACGGTGGCGAAATATGCCGAGAAATTCGGGGTCTACGACCATCTCGGCCATTTCCTCGCCAATTCGCTGGGCGCGCAGGAAACGACGCTGTTCAAGATGGTCGCCGCATATGCCATGTTCGCCAATGGCGGCGAGCGGGTGGAACCCACGCTGGTCGACCGCGTGCAGGACCGCCGCGGCCGCACCATCTATCGCCACGACCGCCGCGACTGCGTGACCTGCGGCCAGCCGACCCTGCCCGCCGGCGCCGCGCCCGAGATCCGCTCGAACCGCGAACGGGTGATGGACGCGATCACCGCCTACCAGCTGACCTCGATGCTCGAGGGCGTGGTCAAGCGCGGCTCGGGCCGCGGGGTCAGCCTGCCGGTGCCCGTGGCCGGCAAGACCGGCACCACCAACGATGCCAAGGACGTGTGGTTCATCGGCTTCACCTCGAACATCGTCGCCGGCTGCTATCTGGGCTACGACCAGCCGCGCACGCTGGGCGCCAACGCCTATGGCGGGACGCTTTGCGTGCCGGTCTTCAACGAATTCATGCAAGAGGCGGTCAAGGAATTCGGCGGCACCGCCTTCAAGGTTCCGCCGGGCGGGCATTTCGTCAACATCGACCGCTTCAGCGGCGCGATCCTGGGCCCGGATGCCAAGGGCGACAACGTCATCGCCGAATATTTCCGCGACGGCCAGGATCTGACCGGGCTGATGCTGGTCGACGGCGGCTTCGGCCGTGCCGATCCGGGCACCTTGCCCTTGTTCACCGAGGCGCGCGACGGCGGGCAGGCGGTGACGACCTCGACCGGCAAGAAGAAGGTGATCCCGAAGAAGGCCGATTTCGGCACTCTGTCCTCGGGCGGGCTGTATTGAGGGCTGGCGCTTGCCGCCGCCCGCCGCCCGCGTTATTTGTCCTGCCCTGACCGAAATCCGAACCCAGAGAGTGCCCATGCGCGCCGAAACCCAAGCCACCATCGAGGCGATCCGCAAATCGCTGAAACTGCTCGGCCAGCGCATGGACTGGGAAACCGCGCCGCACCGGCTGGAAGAGCTGAACGCCATGATCGAGGCCGGCGACATCTGGTCCGACCCGGCCCGCGCCCAGAAGCTGATGCGCGACCGGCAGATGCTGTCGGATGCGGTCGAGACCTATCGCCGCATCGACACCGAGCTCAAGGACAATGCCGAGCTGATCGAGCTGGGCGAGGCCGAGGGCGATGCCGAGATCGTCGCCGATGCCGAGGGCGCGCTGAAATCCCTGGCGGAACTGGCCGCGCAGAAGGAGCTGGAGGCGCTTCTGAACGGCGAGGCCGACGGCAACGACACCTTCCTCGAGATCAATGCCGGGGCCGGCGGCACGGAAAGCGCCGACTGGGCCAGCATGCTCGCGCGGATGTATGTCCGCTGGGCCGAGAAGAAAGGCTACAATGTCGAGCTTCTGTCCGAAACGCCGGGCGAAGAGGCGGGGATCCGTTCCGCCGCCTACAAGATTTCCGGGCCGAACGCCTATGGCTGGCTGAAGTCGGAATCGGGCGTGCATCGACTGGTGCGCATCTCGCCCTATGATTCGGCGGCGCGGCGGCATACCTCGTTTTCCTCGGTCTGGGTCTATCCGGTGGTGGATGACAATATCGAGATCACCATCCCCGACAACGAGATCAGGATCGACACCTACCGCTCGTCGGGCGCCGGCGGGCAGCATGTCAACACCACCGATTCGGCGGTGCGCATCACCCACCTGCCGACGGGAATCGTCGTGACCAGCTCGGAGAAATCGCAGCACCAGAACCGCGCCAACGCCATGGCGGCGCTGAAGGCGCGGCTTTATCAGCTGGAGCTGGACAAGCGCAACGCCGCGATCAACGCCCAGCACGAGGCCAAGGGCGATGCCGGCTGGGGCAACCAGATCCGCTCCTATGTGCTGCATCCCTACCAGATGGTGAAGGATCTGCGCACCGGGCACGAGACCTCGGATACGCAAGGGGTGCTGGACGGCGACCTGGACGCCTTCATGGCCGCGACGCTGGCGCTGGACGTGGCCGGCAAGTCGCGGGCCGAGGCGCAGGCCGAGGACTGATCCGCCGCGCCCGTGGCGCGGTCGCGCGAGCATCTGGAAAACGGTGAAGCAGGCGCGGCGCGGGCGCGGGGCATTGCGCGAGTGTTTTCTCTGTTCCTCAAATACCCATGCATGGGCGACGTTGGCACGGCGGCATGGGTATTTGAGGAACGAAGAAGCGTGCAGGCCGGGCGTGGGTTCCGGGGTTTTGTGTCGCGCGGTGCCGGGTTAGCCTGTGACGCGGATGGCAGCGGACGGGGGCGGCATGGCGGTCAAGCGGATCAACCTGGCCTTGCAGGGCGGCGGCGCGCATGGCGCCTTTGCCTGGGGGGTGCTGGACCGGCTGCTGGACGAGCCGGACATCGAGATTCGCGGCATCAGCGGCACCTCGGCCGGGGCGCTCAACGGGGCGGCGCTGGCGGCCGGCCTGTCCTGCGGGCCGGGCCGGCGCGGGCGCGAGGCGGCGCGGCAGAACCTGGCGCATATCTGGTCGCAGGTCGGGCAGGTCAGCGACAATTCCGTGGTGCGCTGGCTGCATTCCATGTTCCCGGTGCCGCGCGCCTGGCAGCGGCTGACCGAACTGTTTTCCCCCGTGGCCTGGCTGGGATCGCTGACGCGGGTGTTCAGCCCCTATGATTCGGGGCCGTTCTATACCAACCCGCTGGCCGCCATCCTGCGCGAGATGCCGCATCCCCGGCTGGGCCGCGAGGAGGGGCCGGTGCTTTTCGTCACCGCGACCAATGTGCGCACCGGGCTGGTGCGGATCTTTGGCGGGGCCGAGGTGACGGTCGATACGGTGCTGGCCTCGGCCTGCCTGCCCGAGCTGTTCCGCGCCGTCGAGATCGACGACCCGCTGACCGGCCGGCGCGAGGCCTATTGGGACGGCGGCTATTCCGGCAATCCGGCGCTGTTCCCGCTGTATCGCCCGGACCTGCCCCGCGACATCGTCATCGTCAACATCAACCCGATGCTGCGCGAGGCGATCCCCAAGACCCCGGCCGCGATCCAGGACCGGGTGAACGAGATCAGCTTCAACGCGGCGCTCCTGGCCGAACTGCGCGCGATCAATTTCGTCAAGCGGCTGCATGCCGAGGAGCGGCTGACCGGCCGGCCGATGAAGAACGTGCTGCTGCATGCGATCATGGACGAGGATCTGATGAATTCGCTGAGCGCCCGGACCAAGCTGCTGCCGAATCCCGGCCTGTTGCAGCGCATGCATGATGCGGGGGTCGAGGCGGCCGAGCGATTCCTGGAGAAGGATGCCGGCAATATCGGCGAGCGCGATTCCTACGACCTGTCCCAGCTTTTCGGCCGCAGATAGCTTGGGCCCTGTCCGGCCGCATCCGGGCAGGGGGCCTTGGCGATCCGCGGGAAGCTGGGTGAGAGGCTGGACAGCGACCCAAGCGGGGCTCGTTACGGCTGCTTCCTTCCGGACCTGACCGGGTTGGCGAGGCGCCTGCCCGCGCCAACCTCTCGCCGCCTAGATAGGCGCGCGCGCGGCGGGATGCAAGCGGCTTGGCCGCTTACAGATGCAGGCGCAGGCGCAGGAAGCCGTCGGGGGCGATTCCGGCCGGCTCGACCGGCGTGGAAAGCCCGTCCAGGTGCCCCGCGGCGGCCGGCCCGGTCTTGAACAGGACCGACGTGCCGGGCAGGGGGCGAAAGCTCCAGCCCGCGCGGGGATTGGGGGCCAGCACCCGGCGCTGCGCCACATAGCGGCGCAGCACCTCGCGGGTGGGGGAGGAGCCGTCCAGCAGCACCGGTCGCCCCGCCGCCACCGAGGCGAAGAGCCCGCTGTCCGACAGCCGGTAGCTGTTCGTCACCAGGATGAAGGGCTGGTCCGGCGCGACCGGGCGCATGCGGTGGGTCAGCGCGCAGATGCGGTGCGAATCGGGATGGGCCAGCCGTCCGTCGGGCGCGTAGCGCGGCGGGCGGCTCAGGTCGATCTGCCAGCCCAGCCCGTCGATGATGTCGAAATTGTAGCTGGGAAACTCGGGGTCGATCAGCGGCTGGTCCGGCTTGCCCGGCTCGATGCGCAGGAACATGCTGGCCGAGCGCTCCAGCCATTCGCGCAGCTCGGCCCCGGTCAGGCGGATGGCGCAGATCCGGTTCGGGAACAGGTAGAGATCGGCGATGTTGCGCAGCGTCAGCCGCCCGGCCGGGACGTCGGTGTAATGCTGCGGCCCGCCGCGGCCGCCGGCGCGAAACGGCGCAACCGCCGACAGGATCGGCAGGTCCTGCCAGCGCGTGCCGCGCAGGGCGCGCCGCACGTGCCAGCGCTGCGCCATGGCCACCAACCGCAGGCCGGGATCCTCGCCGATCAGCGAGAAATAGCTGCTCAGCGGCCGTTCGGTGCGGCCGATGCGGCGGCTGAAATGCCGCAGGGTCTGGCGATGGGCGGAAAGGGCGGGGCCGGTGACGGCGGGATGGTCCTCTTCGGCGCCGACCGGCTCGGCGCGGCAGGTGAAGTCGGCGATGCGCCAGCCCTGGGCCAGGGGTTCCAGCCGCAGGTCGATCACCCCCAGATGCGAGCCCCAGAAGCCGGGCATGACCGCGGGCTTGCCGGCCAGCGTGCCGCGGCGGGCGTCGATTCCCGGCCCCTGCGGATGGTCGGCCGAGGGAAACACCCGATGCGTATGGCCCGCGATCACCACGTCGATGCCGGGCAGGGCGGCCAGCGCGGTGGCCGCGTTCTCCATCATCGGCGCCGGGGAGAGCGCGCCGATGCCGCTATGGGCCAGCGCCACGATCAGGTCCGCGCCCTGTTCGCGCAGGGCCGCGATGCCGGTGCGGGCGGCCAGCAGGATGTCCTGGACCGCGATCTCGGCTTTCAGCCCGTGTTCCCATTCCACGGTCTGCGGCGGCAGAAAGCCCAGCACGCCGATGCGCAGCGCATGCGGCCGGCCCTGGTCGTCGCGGAACTGCCGCGTCAGCAGGACATGGGTCTGCACCGGCAGCGGGCGCAGCGGGCGCAGGTTGGTCGAGACGACGGGAAACTCGGCGCCCTCGAGTGTGCGGCGCAGAAAGCCCAGGCCGAAGCTGAAGTCATGATTGCCGATGGTCGCCGCGTCATAGCCAAGCGCGTTCATTGCCGCGATGGCCGGATGCGGCTGGCGGGTGCCGATGTCGTCCATCTCGGCCAGGTAGTCGCCCATCGGGCTGCCCTGCAGCCCGTCGCCATTGTCGAACAGCAGGCAATTGCGCGCCGTCTGGCGTGCGCGGGCGATCAGCGCCGCCGCCCGCGACAGCCCCAGCCGCCCCGAGGGGCGATCGGCGAAATAGTCATAACCCAGCATATGCATGTGCAGGTCGGTCGTCGCCAAGACGCGAACTGCCATGGACTTGGCGCCAAAATGCGGCTTGGTGATGGGGCCTATGCAAGTCATGCCGCATGAATGCAGACTATTCGCTCATAATGCAACTGTAGATTGCATTTCACGCCTGCGGCTGATCAGCGCTCGCAGGCGGCGGCTTGCATGCCCCGGCGCAACATGGGATGAACCGCGGCGGCGCGTTGTTTCTTTGATTTGACTGGATCAGCCATGAAGTTTTCGACCCGAAGGGACGTCGATCTGGCCGCGGAGGCCTTGTTCCGTGCGGCCAGAAATTTTCACGCCATTGAGCGGATGCTGGTGCGGCGCGGCGCCACGGTGCGCCGTCTGGACGACCTGGCCGCCCCTGGGGTCGGGATGCGCTGGCTGATCGGCTTCGACTGGCGCGGGCGCCATCGCGAAGTGACGGCCGAGGTGGCGCGGCTGGACGCGCCCGAGGCGATGGTCATCAACGCCACCTCCGACCAGCTTGACCTGGTCATCCGCATGACCGTGGTCGCGCTGACCCGGACGAAATCGCGGCTGATCTTCGAGACCGAGGCGCGCCCGCGCAGCATGAAGGCGCGGCTGATGCTGCAGACCGCCAAGCTGGGCAAGGCGCAGCTGGATCGCAAGTTCGCCCGGCGGATCGGCGAGTTCATCGCCGACCTGGCCGCGGGCGCGCAGGCTGCCTGACGGCCGGCCCGCCTATCGGGCGGCGGCCGCCGCCTGCGATTGCGCGGCGCGCAGCGGATCGGCGGGATAGACGCCCAGGATGTTCAGGCTGGAGGTGAAATAGTCCAGCTCTTCCAGCGCGCGGGCGACATGCGGATCCTCGGGGTGGCCCTCGATGTCTGCATAGAATTGCGTGGCGGTGAAGACGCCGTCCACCATGTAGCTTTCCAGCTTGGTCATGTTGACGCCGTTGGTGGCAAAGCCGCCAAGCGCCTTGTAGAGCGCGGCCGGGATGTTGCGCACCCGGAACACGAAGCTGGTCATCATCGTCGTGCCGCCCTGGGCATTGGTGCGGCGGCTGAAATCGGGCTGGCGCGCCATGACCAGGAAGCGGGTGGTGTTGTTCTGCCGGTCCTCGATCCCCGAGGCGAGCTCCTCGAGCCCGTAGATCTCGCCCGCCAGGGGCGCGGCCAGCGCGGCAAGCGACGGCTCGCCCCGCCGCGCGACCTCGAGCGCCGAGCCGGCGGTGTCGGCGCCGACCATGCCGCGGATGGCGTGGCGGCGCAGGAAGCCGCGGCACTGGCCCAGCAGCACCGGGTGGCTCATCGCGTCGCTGACCTGCGACAGCTTGGTGCCGGGCACGGCCAGCAGGCTGATGCGCACCCGCACGAAGCCCTCGTCGATGATGTGCAGCCCGGTTTCGGGCAGCAGGTGGTGGATGTCGGCGACCCGGCCATAGGTCGAGTTCTCGACCGGCAGCATCGCCAGTTCGGCCTTGCCGCCGCGCACCGCCTCGATCGTGTCCTCGAAGGTGCGGCAGGGCAGCGCCTCCATCTGCGGGCGATAGAAGCGGCAGGCCTGGTGGCTGTAGGCGCCGGGCTCGCCCTGGAATGCGATCACGTTCTGGGTGGGGGCGTCGGTCATGGATCACACCTTGGCTTGGGGTGGCGGCCTGGGCCATGCCCCCGTGGCGGGCCGGCCTCGTGGTCGGTTTTGTGCTTTGCCAGCGACAACTACACCTTGAACCGGTGGAACAAAAGCGGGTAGATACGGCCAAATCCACGGACAGCCCAGGGGATCCGCAGACATGTTCGATACCATGACCGTCACCAAGGCAGCCGGTGCGCTGATCGGCTCGCTTCTGTTCCTGCTGTTGATGAGCTGGGCGGCATCGGGCATCTTTCATGTCGGCGTCTCGGGCCACGGCGCCGAGGGCGAGGAACATGCCCAGGCCTATACCATCCCGGTCGAGGATGCCGGCGGCGCCGATGACGAGGCTGCCGAGGAGGGGCCTGATTTCGCCACCGTGCTGGCCTCGGCCGATGCCGCCGCGGGCGAAAAAGTGTTTGGCAAGTGCAAGGCCTGCCACAAGCTGGACGGCAACGACGGCGTCGGCCCGCATCTGAACGGCGTCATGGGCCGCGCGGTGGCCAGCGTCGGCGGCTTCAACTATTCCGAGCCGATGAAGGCGCATGGCGGCGACTGGACGCCCGAGGCGCTGCAAGAGTTCCTCGCCAACCCCAAGGCCGTGGTCAAGGGCACCAAGATGTCCTTCGCCGGCCTGCCCAAGGTCGAGGATCGCGCCAACCTGATCGCCTATCTGCAAGGCCAGCAGTAAGCCGCCCGGCCCACCCGGCAGGCATGGGGCGTCCCTTGGGGCGCCCTTTTTCGTTGCCGCGGCAAGGCCCCCGCGCGGCGGATCACGCATTTGCATGTTGAACCGGGCCCGTGGGCTGCTAGCCTTGCCGCCGGCGGCCCGCCGCCGCCCGAGCAAGACCAGAACAAGGATCGACAAGACCCGATGACGATGCGTTTCCTGCGACATGCCCCGATGGTTGCATTCATGGCGCTTCTGCCCGGCTGGGCCCTGGCGCAGGAGCAGCAGGAACCCCGGACCATCGTGTCCCATGGCATCTCGGTCTTCGGCGAGCCCGAGCTGCCCGCGGATTTCCCGCATCTGCGCTATGTGAACCCCGATGCGCCCAAGGGCGGCGAGATTTCGGAATGGTTCAGCGGCGGGTTCGACAGCTACAACCCCTATACCCACCGCGGCCGCGCGGCCCTGCTTTCCAACGCCATGCTGGAGCCGCTGATGGAAAGCGTCGCCGACGAGATCGGCACCGCCTATTGCCTGCTCTGCGAGACCATCGAATATCCCGAAAGCCGCGACTGGGTGATCTTCCACCTGCGCCCCGAGGCGAAATTCTCGGACGGCACGCCGCTGACCGCGCATGACGTGCTGTTTTCCTTTGAACTCCTGCGCGACAAGGGCCTGTCCTCGTACCGCACGATCATTTCCAAGATCGTTGCCAAGGCCGAGGTGATCGACGACCGCACCATCAAGTTTATCTTCCGGCCGGATTATCCGCGCCGCGACGTGATCCAGTCGGTGGGCGGCCAGATCGTCTTCTCGCGCGAGGATTTCCGCAAGAACAAGCGCGACATCGAGCAGTCGAGCAACATCCCCTTCGTCGGCTCGGGGCCTTACATGTTCGATCGGGCCGATGCGGGCCGCTCGATCACCCTGCGGCGCAATCCCGACTATTGGGGCAAGGATCTGCCGATCAACATCGGCCGGCACAATTTCGACCGCATCCGCGTCGAGTATTTCGGCGATTACGACAGCGCCTTCGAGGCGTTCAAGGCCGGCGTCTATACCTTCCGCAACGAGGCCAGCTCGATCCACTGGGCGACGCGCTATGATTTCCCCGCCGTGCAATCCGGCGCGGTGAAAAAGGAGGCGCTGCCAGACGGCAGCATCGCCTCGGGGCAGGGCTGGGTCTTCAACCTGCGCCGGCCCAAGTTCCAGGACATCCGCGTGCGCGAGGCCATCGGGCTGATGTTCAACTTCGAATGGTCGAACGAGACGCTGTTCTATGGGCTTTACGCGCGGGTGAACTCGCCCTGGGAAAACAGCCCGCTGATGGCCGAGGGCAAGCCCACGCCGGCCGAGCTGGCGCTGCTCGAGCCCCTGGCCAAGGATCTGCCGCCGGGCGTGCTGACCGAGGATGCGGTGCTGCAGCCCGTCTCGGGCAAGACCCAGCTCGACCGGCGCAACATGCGCCGCGCGGCGCAGCTTCTGGACGAGGCGGGCTGGAAGCCGGGCGCCGACGGCATGCGCCGCAACGCCAAGGGCGAGGTGCTGCGGGTCGAGTTCCTGAACGACAGCGCCACCTTCGACCGCGTCATCAACCCCTTCGTGCAGAACCTGCGCGCGGTGGGCATCGACGCGGTGAACCTGCGGGTGGACGATGCGCAGCTGACCGCGCGGACCCGCAGCCACGACTTCGACATCGTCACCGATCAGCTGCTCCAGGGCTATTTCCTGACCGGCGATACCGAGCAGACCTTTGGCTCGGAAAACGTGGGCGACGTGTTCAACGCCATGGGCATGGCCAATCCGGCCGTGGACCGGCTGATCCAGCTGGGCATCGAGGCCAAGAGCGAGGATGAGATGATCACCGTGGCCCATGCGCTGGACCGCAGCCTGCGCGCGCAGCACTTCTGGGTGCCGCAATGGTTCAAGGCCGAGCATACCGTCGCCTATTACGACATCTTCGCCCATCCCGAGACCTTGCCGCCCTATGCGCTGGGTGAGCTTGATTTCTGGTGGTATGACGCGGATAAGGCGGCAAAGCTGAAACAATCCGGCGCGCTGCGCTAGGGCCCAGGGGGCCGGCGCGGATCAAGGCGGAGCAAGGGGACGGATGGCAGCCTATATCCTGCGGCGCTTGCTGCTGATCATACCCACGCTGATCGGCATCATGCTGGTCAACTTCACGCTGACGCAATTCGTCCCCGGCGGCCCGATCGAGCAGATCATCGCCCGCGTCCAGGGCGAGGGCGATGCGCTGCGCAACATCACCGGCGGGGCGGGCGAGTCGCCGCAGAACACCGAATATGCCGGCGCCCGCGGCATCCCGCCCGAACTGCTGGACCAGCTCGAGGTGCAGATGGGCTTTGCCCGCATCGCCTGCACGCCCGACCACCAGGGCGAGCCGGACCTGAAATCCCCCGATTGCAGCAAGGAAAAGATCGGCGCGGCCGAGCGTTTCCTGGTCATGCTGGGCAATTACGTCCGCTTCGATTTCGGCACCAGCTTCTTCCGCTCGATCTCGGTCATCGACCTGGTGCTGGAAAAGATGCCGGTCTCGATCACGCTGGGGCTGTGGTCCACGCTGATCGCCTATCTGATCTCGATCCCGCTGGGCATCCGCAAGTCGGTCAGGAACGGCACGCCCTTCGACACCTGGACCTCGGGCGCGATCATCGTGGGCTATGCCATCCCCGCCTTCCTGTTCGCGGTCCTGCTGATGGTGCTGTTCGCGGGTGGCAGCTATTGGCAGATCTTTCCCTTGCGCGGGCTGACCTCGGACAATTGGGCCGACCTGAGCCTTTGGGGCAAGGTCAAGGACTACCTGTGGCACATCACCCTGCCGGTCCTGGCCACCACCATCTCCAGCTTCGCCACGCTGACGCTGCTGACCAAGAACAGCTTCCTGGACGAGATCAACAAGCAATATGTCATCACCGCCCGCGCCAAGGGCCTGACCGAGCGCCGGGTGCTTTACGCCCATGTCTTTCGTAATGCCATGCTGATCGTGATCGCCGGGTTCCCGTCCATGTTCCTGGGCGTGTTCTTCGGCTCGTCGATCCTGATCGAGACCATCTTCTCGCTCGACGGGCTGGGCCGGCTGGGCTTCGAGGCGGCGGTGCAGCGCGACTATCCGGTGATCTTCGGCACGCTTTACGTCTTTGGCCTGCTGGGCCTGCTGGTCGGCATCCTGTCGGACCTGATGTATGTGCTGGTCGATCCCCGCATCGACTTCGAGCGGAGGGCCGGCTGATGGCGATGACCGAGCTGAACCGCCGCCGGCTGCGCAATTTCCGCCGCAACAAGCGCGCCTTCTGGTCGCTGGTGGTCTTTACCATCCTGTTCGTGGCCTCGCTGTTTGCGGAACTGATCGCCAATGACAAGCCGATCCTGGTCAGCTATCGGGGCGAGCTGCATTTCCCGGTCTATCGCTTCTACCCCGAGACCGCCTTCGGCGGCGATTTCGGCACCGAGGCGATCTATACCGATCCGGGCGTGCAATGCCTGATCCGCACCGGCGGGCGGCCCGAATGCTGGGACGACCCCGAGGCGACCGAGCGCGCGGCGCGCGAAACCGGCCAGGTCGCGGGCGAGGCGGTCGAGCGCGGCTGGATGCTGTGGCCGCCGATCCCCTATCACTACCGCAGCATCAACAATGTCGGCACCGCCCCCAGCCCGCCCGATGCGGCGCATTGGCTGGGCACCGACGACACCGCGCGCGACGTGCTGGCGCGGGTGATCTACGGCTTTCGCCTGTCGATCCTGTTCACGCTGATCGTGACCGTGGTCGCCTCGGTTCTGGGCATCGCGGCGGGGGCGGTGCAGGGCTATTTCGGCGGCCGCACCGACCTGGTGTTCCAGAGATTGCTTGAGATATGGGGCTCAACCCCTTCGCTTTACGTGATTATCATCCTGTTCGCGATCCTGGGGCGAAGTTTCTGGCTGCTGGTTTTCGTCTCGATCCTGTTCGGCTGGCCGGCGCTGGTCGGCGTGGTGCGGGCCGAGTTCCTGCGCGCGCGCAACTTCGAATATGTCCGCGCCGCGCGCGCGCTTGGGGTCAGTGACCGCATCATCATGTTCCGCCATATCCTGCCCAACGCCATGGTGGCGACGCTGACCATGCTGCCCTTTGTCGTGACCGGCACCATCTCGTCGCTGGCCGCGCTGGATTATCTGGGCTACGGCCTGCCCAGTTCGGCCCCCTCGCTGGGCGAGCTGGCCTTGCAGGCCAAGCAGAACCTGCAGGCGCCCTGGCTGGGCTTCACCGCCTTCTTCAGCTTCGCCCTCATGCTGTCCTTGCTGGTGTTCATCTTCGAGGGCGTGCGCGACGCCTTCGACCCAAGAAAGACCTTCCGATGACCCCGGTTCTGGAAGTCAGCGACCTGCGGGTGGGGTTCCGGCAGGACGGGCAACTGGTGCCCGCCGTCAAGGGCGTCAGCTTCACCGTGGGCAAGGGCGAGACGGTGGCGCTGGTCGGCGAATCCGGCTCGGGCAAGTCGGTCACGGCGCTGTCGACCGTGCGGCTTCTGGGCGAGGCGGCCGAGGTCGCGGGCTCGGTCCGCTACGGCGGGCGCGAATTGCTGGGCGCCTCCGAGGCGGAGTTGCGCCGGGTGCGCGGCAACGACATCAGCTTCATCTTCCAGGAGCCGATGACCTCGCTGAACCCCCTGCACACGCTGGAGCGGCAGCTTGCCGAAAGCCTGGCGCTGCACCAGGGGCTGCGCGGCGCGGCGGCGCGGGCGCGGATCATCGAGCTTTTGACCCGCGTCGGCATCCGCGACCCGGAAACGCGGCTGGCCGATTACCCGCACCAGCTGTCGGGCGGCCAGCGCCAGCGGGTGATGATCGCCATGGCGCTGGCGAACGGGCCGGAGCTGCTGATCGCCGACGAGCCGACGACGGCGCTGGACGTGACCATCCAGGCGCAGATCATGGAGTTGCTGGCGGAGCTGAAGGCCGCCGAGGGGCTGTCGATGCTGTTCATCAGCCACGACCTGGGCCTGGTGCGCCGCATCGCCGACCGGGTCTGCGTGATGAAGGGCGGCGAGATCGTCGAGCAGGGGCCAGTCGAGCAGATCTTCGCCCATCCGCAGCACGAATATACCCGGATGCTGCTGGCGGCCGAGCCCAAGGGCAGGGCCGATCCCATCCCCGCCGATGCGCCGCAGGTCGTGGCGACGCAGGATCTGCGGGTCTGGTTCCCGATCCAGCGCGGCTTCCTGCGCCGCACCGTCGGCCATGTGAAGGCGGTGAACGGCGCCACCATCTCGGTCCGTGCCGGCGAGACGCTGGGCATCGTCGGCGAATCCGGTTCCGGCAAGACCACGCTGGCGCTGGCGATCATGCGGCTGATCGACAGCGACGGGCCGATCCTCTACATGGGCCGCGACATCTCCCGCGTGCCGGGCCGGGCGCTGCGCGGCTTGCGCCGCGACATGCAGATCGTGTTCCAGGACCCCTATGGCAGCCTGTCCCCGCGCATGACGGTCGAGCAGATCATCGCCGAGGGCCTGGGCGTGCATGGCATCGAGCCGGGCCGCAACCGCCGCGAGATGGTCGATGCGATCATGCGCGAGGTCGGGCTGGACCCCGCCACCATGCACCGTTACCCGCACGAGTTCAGCGGCGGCCAGCGCCAGCGCATCGCCATCGCCCGCGCCATGATCCTGAACCCCAAGCTGGTGGTGCTGGACGAGCCGACCAGCGCGCTGGACATGACCGTTCAGGTGCAGATCGTCGAGCTTTTGCGTCGCTTGCAGCGCAAGCACGGCCTGGCCTTCCTGTTCATCAGCCACGACCTGCGCGTCGTGCGCGCCATGTCGCACCAGATCATGGTCATGCGCGCCGGCGAGGTGGTCGAGCAGGGCTCGACCGACGCCGTTTTCGAACGGCCCGAAAGCGATTACACCCGCCAGCTGATCGCGGCGGCATTTCTTGCGGTAACAAGTGAAGACCTTAAGGTAACAAGTTGAAGATCCTGTTCGTTCACCAGAATTTTCCCGGCCAGTTCCTGCATCTGGCGCCGGCGCTGGCCGCGCGCGGCCATCACGTGACGGCGCTGACGGATGAAAAGAACCAGCGTGCCTCGCCGGTCCGCGTGCTGCGCTACAAGACGCCGGACGAGCTGAAGCTGCCGCCCTCGCTGGGCCGGACCTACAGCGAGATGGCCGAGCGGGGCTGGGTCGCGGCCCGCGGCTGCCGCGCCCTGCGCGACCGGCACGGCTATGCGCCCGACCTGATCTTCGGCCATAGCGGATGGGGCGAGACGCTGTTTCTGCGCGAAATCTGGCCCGAGGCGAAGCTGCTGGTCTATGCCGAGCTGATGTATCGCACCCGCGGCCATGACGTCGGCTTCGACCCCGAGATCACCCCTGGCAGCGACGAGGGGCGCATCGGCACCATCGCGCGCTCGGCGCATCTGATCCAGGGGCTGGTGCAGGCCGATGCCGGGCTGTCGCCGACGCAATACCAGGCGAATTCCTTTTCGCCGGAATTGCGCCGGAAGCTGACGGTGATCCACGACGGCATCGACACGCAGAAGGTCCGTCCCGACCCGGCGGCCGAGCTTGCGCTGCCCGACGGCCGCACGTTGCGGGCGGGGGACGAGGTGCTGACCTATGTCTCGCGCTCGCTGGAGCCCTATCGCGGCTTTCACCGCTTCATGCGCGCGCTGCCCGAGGTGCTGCGGGCGCGGCCCGAGGCGCAGGTGGTGCTGGTGGGCGCCGACGGGGCCAGCTATGGCGGCCTGCCCAAGGACGCGCCGAACTGGCGGGAAAAGCTGCTGGCCGAACTCGACGGCCGGCTGGACCTTGGGCGCATCCATTTCCTGGGCCGGGTGCCCTATCCGCAATATCTGGCGCTGTTGCAGGTCAGCCGGGTGCATTGCTACCTGACCTATCCCTTCGTCCTCAGCTGGTCGCTGACCGAGGCGATGGCGGCCGGCTGCTATGTCGTCGGTTCCGACACCGAGCCGGTGCGCGAACTGGTCCGCGACGGCGAGAACGGACGGCTGGTGCCCTTTTTCGACCAGCCCGCGCTGGAATCGGCGCTGATCCGCGGCCTTGCCGGCGACCCCGAGGCGCCGCGCCTGCAGGCGGCGGCGCGCCAGACCATCCTGCAGGGCTATGACCTGCACGGGCATTGCCTGCCGCGGCTGATCGACTGGGTGGAAAGCTTCGCGCCCTAAAGCTCGATCTCGCTTTCGGGGTCGCGTTCGGGCAGCGGCGGCGTCGCTTCCGGCGGCGGGGCCAGGCGGGGGTCGTCCTCGGGCGCAGGGCGCAGCATGTCGCGCAGCGCATCGCCCACCGGCGGGGGCGGCGGCGCGTCCGCGCGGCGGCGGATCAGGATGTCGCCGTTCTCCAGCCGCTCGGGCGCCTGGTAGTTGCGCACGTCGTCCATCAGCTTGCCGATGTCCTGCAGCACCGGCGCGACCGCGCCCAGCGTATCGCCCAGGTCGCGGCCCAGCCGGTCCAGATGCGGCTCGGCCTGTTGCAGCAGGTTGCGCATGAAGTTTTCCAGCCCGCGTTCCAGCGGGTCGGGCTCTTCCGGCGGGGGCAGGCCCTCCGAGGGCGGCGGCTCGTCGGCCAGCGGGGGCTCGTAATCCTGGGCCATGGCTGCGGGGGGCATCAGCGCGGCGCAGAGGATCAGGGAAAGAAGCGGGTTGCGCATGGGCCGGTCCTTCGGCTGTTCGCAGGGGAAACATGCGCGAGGCCGGCCGGGTTCCCTTGCGCCGCGGCCGCCCCGCGGTCAATCGGCAGGGCCGGCACCTTCCGGGTCGCGATATTCGTGCAGCCGCCCCCGCCAGTCGCGGATCGCATAGCGGCCGGGCGCGGTCGGCTGGACATGGTCCGGCCCCAGCGGCACCTTGCCGTGCCCGCCCGGCAGGTCCAGCACATAGGTCGGAAGGCATGTCCCCGACAGCCGCCCGCGCAGGGCCGCCATGATCGCCTGCCCCTCGGCGATGGAGGTGCGGAAATGGCCGGTGCCGCGCGCCAGGTCGCAATGATGCAGGTAATAGGGCTTGACCCGGTTGCGGATCAGCGCCCGGAACAGCTCGGCCAGGATGTCGGGATCGGCATTCACCCCCCGGAGCAGCACGGTCTGCGACAACAGCGGAACGCCCGCATCGGCCAGCCGCGCCAGCGCGGCGCGGGCGGCCTCGGTCAGTTCCTGCGCGTGATTGGTATGGATCACCACCCAGACCGCCAGCCGCGCCGGCCGCAGCGCCGCCAGCATTGCCGCGTCGATGCGGCCGGGGGCGACCACCGGCACGCGGGTATGGAAGCGGACGACGTCGACATGGGCGATCGCCTCCAGCCGCGCCATCAGCGCCGAGATGCGGCGCGCCGACAGCACCATCGGGTCGCCGCCGGTCAGGATCACCTCGCGGATCGCGGGGGTGCGGGCGACATAGTCCAGCGCGGCGGCCAGGTCGGGCTCGGGCAGGCTGCCTTCCTCGCCCACCACCTCGCGGCGAAAGCAGAAGCGGCAATAGACCTCGCAGGTCTTGGTGACATGCAGGATCACCCGGTCGGGATAGCGATGGGTCAGGCCGGGGGTCGGGCTGAAGCAGGCGTCGCCGATGGGGTCGGCCAGCTCTTCGGGGCGGATCTGCAATTCGCGCGCATCGGGCAGGAATTGCGCGGCGACGCCGTCGCCGGGCGCGCGCATGGCCTGGCGCATGGCGGCGGGGATGCGGATGCGGAACTCGGCCGCGACCGCGTCCAGCGCCTCGGCCTGCGCGGCATCGGCCAGGCCGGCCTCGACCAGGGCGGGAACGGTGGTGATCGGGCGCTGGGACAAGGCGGCCTCTTGCGGCGAAAGGGAAGGGCGGTTTATCGACCCGCCGGCCGGTCTTGGCAAGGGCTCAGCCCCGTGCCGTCGCCTCCAGCGCGGCGATGTCGAGCTTGACCATCGTCAGCATGGCCGCGGTGACGCGGCGACCGACCTTGGGGGTCGGGGTCCGCCATCAACTCGCCCAGCCGTTTCGGGACGACCTGCCAGCACAGGCCCCAGCGGTCGCGCAGCCAGCCGCATTGCTCGGCTGTGCCGCCTTCCGGCAGCGCGTCCCACAGCCGGTCGATCCCAGCCTGGTCGTCGCATTCGACCATGATCGAGAAGCTGTGGTTGAACGGGTCGAGCGGCCCGGCCTCGATCGCCATGGAGCGCTGGTCGCCCAGGGTAAAGCCCGCCAGCCCGACGCTGCCCTCGGGCCCCGAGGGCGTGTCGCCCTGAACGGTCGAGAGCCAGTCCAGCGACGAGCCGGGGATCAGCGCGCAGTAAAAGCGCACCGCCGCCTCCATGTCGCGTTCGAATCAGAGATGCTGGGTGACTTTCATCGCGGTTCCCCCTTATTTCAGGGCAGCACCAGGCTGCGGTCGTCCTTGAGCGTCTTCAGCACGATCTCGGAACGCACCTGGGCCACCTGCGGTTGCGGCAGCAGGTGGCGATGGATGAAATCCGAGAATGCCTCCAGATCGCGCAGCCGCACGTCCAGGATGTAATCGGCATCGCCCGAAACCGAAAAGGCCGAGCGGATCTGCGGATGCGCGGCGACGAAACGGGCGAAATCGTCCTCCTTCCCCTGGCCGTGGCTGCGCAGGTTCACGCGGATGATGGCGCGCAGCCCGAAGCCCAGCTTCTGCGGGTTCAGCCGGGCGGCATAGCCCTCGATCACCCCGGCCTCTTCCAGCGCCGCACGCCTGCGCGAGCATTGCGAGGGCGACAGGTTCACCAGCTCGGCCAGCGCCGCATTGGTCATCGCCCCGTCGCGCTGCAGGGCGTCGAGAATGGCGATGTCGAATCCATCCATGCGCATTTCTTGCATCGATCCGCCCCATCATGCGCGCTTCATGCCTTTGCGCCCCGATCATGGCACAGTTTGCGCCCGGCTTGCATCGCATTCGCGCGATCATGGTTTCAGGACACGCGAACAGAGGAGGAGACGCCATGGGACCGTTCCCGCATGACGCCCCGAAAGCCACCATCAGCGCCGAAAACCCCGCCGGCACCGACGGGTTCGAGTTCGTCGAATTCGCCCATCCGCAGCCCGAGACCCTGGACCGCATCTTTCGCCAGATGGGCTTCGTCCCGGTGGCGCGGCACAGGCGCAAGGACATCACGCTGTATCGCCAGGGCGACATCAACTACCTGCTGAACGCCGAGCCCGACAGCCATGCCGCGGGATTCGTGCGCCAGCACGGCCCCTGCGCCCCGGCCATGGCCTGGCGCGTGGTCGATGCGCAGCACGCGCTGCGGCGCGCGCTGGAGCTGGGCGCCAGGGAATATGCCGGTGGCGGCAAATCCATCGACGCGCCGGCGGTCCATGGCATCGGCGGCTCGCTGCTGTATTTCATCGACCGCTACGGCGATGCCGGCAGCGCCTATGCCGCCGAATACGACTGGCTGGCCGAGCCAGATCCGCGCCCCGAGGGCTTCGGCTTCTATTACCTCGACCACCTGACGCATAACGTGGTGCGCGGGAACATGGACAGCTGGTACAAGTTCTATCACGACACGTTCAACTTCCGCGAAATCCGGTTCTTCGACATCAAGGGCAAGCAGACCGGGCTGGTCAGCCGGGCGCTGACCTCGCCCGACGGCAAGATCCGCATCCCGATCAACGAATCGACCGACGATCGCAGCCAGATCGAGGAATACCTGCGCGCCTACAAGGGCGAGGGCATCCAGCACATCGCCATCGCCACCGAGGACATCTATGCCGCCACCGACCGCATCGCCGAGGCCGGGATGAAGTTCATGCCCGGCCCGCCCGACACCTATTACGAAATGTCGCACAACCGGGTGAAGGGCCACCGGGAGCCGGTCGAGCGCATGAAGCGGCACGGCATCCTGATCGACGGCGAAGGCGTCGTCGGCGGCGGCATGACGCGGGTGCTGCTGCAGGTCTTCTCGAGAACCGTGATCGGGCCGATCTTCTTCGAGTTCATCCAGCGCAAGGGCGATGACGGCTTCGGCGAGGGCAATTTCCGCGCCCTGTTCGAATCGATCGAAGAGGATCAGATCCGCCGCGGCGTGCTGAAGATCGACGCGGCCGAGTGACGGGCCGGCGCGCCGCCCTGCATGGCGGGGTTGTCGCCGGTGCCGCAGATTGCTGGTGCGGGACCAGGACGCCGCCGCAAGCGGATGCGGCGGCGTCCTGCCGGATTGCGCCCCGGCCGATCGGGAAGTGCTGGCCGACCGGAAGGGGCTGGCCGATCAGAAGGTGAAGTCGCCCAGGTCGAGCTGCGCCTTCTGCATGTCCTGGATGGTGACGATGGTATCGGCGGACAGCCGCAGCACCAGGTCGTCGCCGACCTGCTGGGCGTTGCTGATGACCGCCTGCACCTGCGCCCGGCTGAAATCGTCGAAGTCGAGCCGGTCCATGCCGTTCTGGAAATCGGTGATGGTGTCGCGGCCGTCGCCGCGCTCGAACTCGAAGACATCGGCGCCGGCGCCGCCGGTCAGGATGTCGTTGCCGCGCCCGCCCTCCAGCCGGTCGCGGCCCTCGCCGCCGTCCAGCCGGTCGTTGCCCGAACCGCCGTCCAACTCGTCATTGCCCAGCCCGCCGAACAGCAGGTCGTTGCCGGCCCCGCCCTCGACCTCGTCATGGCCTGAGCCGGCATAAAGCGTATCGGCACCGGCGCCGCCTTCCAGCTCGTCATTGCCGCTGCCGCCATGCAGGACGTCGTTGTCATTGCCGCCCTCCAACTCGTCGTTGCCGTTGCCGCCGTGCAGGACGTCATTGCCATTGCCGCCCTCCAGCTCGTCATGGCCCTCGCCGCCGTTCAGCGTGTCGTTGCCGTCGCCGCCATGCAGCTTGTCGTTGCCGCCAAAGCCGAACAGCCGGTCATGGCCGCCCATTCCCGACAGCCAGTCTCCGAATGGCGTGCCGTTCAGCGTTTCGGCGAAGCTCGTCCCGTTCTTGCGCAGCATCTCTTGGTCCTTTCATGGTAAGGCGGCGGTTGCCCGTCCGCGGGATAACGCGCCCGCAATGCCACAGGCTTGCTGACAGCCCTCTGATCCCGCCTGTCAGGCTGTTGTCAGAAAACCCCCGCCTGGGCGGAAAGCCGCCGGGCCGGGCTGTTGCCGTTTCGGCACGCCGCGCACGGCGGCAGGGCCCGCGCCGATTTTGTCAGCCGCCTGTCAGTTCCCGGACGCTAATAGGGGCGGCATGAGACTGCTTGCCCTTCTTGTCCTTCTGTCGCTGCTGCCGCCGTTGCTCGCCGCGGGTCAGGACATTGCCGAGCCGGATTTCGAGCAGGCGCGCGAGGCCGTCGAACGCGGCCGGATCCTGCCCCTTGCCGAGGTGCTGGCGCGGCTGCACGAATCCCAGCCCGGACGGGTGATCGAGGTGGACCTGGACGAGGAGGACGGCATGATGATCTATGAGGTCGAGCTGGCAACCCCGGACGGCCGCCTGATCGAGGTCGAGATCGACGCGGCCTCGGGACGGATCCTGGCCCTGGACGAGGATGACGAGGACTGATGCGCGCCCTGATCGTCGAGGATGAGCCCCGGATCGCCGCCGATCTGGAACGGGCGCTGAAGGCGGCGGGCTTTCTGGTCGAGACGGTCGGCGACGGCGAGACCGCCTGGTTTCGCGGCGGCACCGAGCAATACGACCTGATCGTGCTGGACCTGAACCTGCCGCGGCTGGACGGGCTGACCGTGCTGAAGCGCTGGCGCGCCGAGGGCTGCGAAAGCCCGGTGCTGATCCTGACCGCGCGCGGCGCCTGGACCGAGCGGGTCGAGGGCATAGACGCCGGCGCCGACGACTACCTGCCCAAGCCCTTTCGCATGGAGGAACTGATCGCCCGCGCCCGCGCGCTGGTGCGCCGTGCCGGCGGGCGCGGCAATGCGACGCAGCAGGTCGGGCGGCTGACCGTGGACCTCAATCGCATGACCGCCGCCATCGACGGCATCCCGATGCCGCTCACGCCGCTGGAGTTCCGCCTGGTCGCCTATCTGGCGCTGAACCGCGACCGCATCGTGGCGCCGACAGAATTGCTGGAGCATCTTTATGGCGACGACGATTCGCGCGAGCTGAACGCTGTCGAGGCCATCGTCACCCGCCTGCGCCGCAAGCTGGGGCCGGGGGTGATCGGCACCCGCCGCGGCTTCGGCTATCACCTGGAGGCCGGCCCGGCGGCCGACCCGGCCCAGGTCGGGGCGTGATCCGCTCGATCCGCTGGCGGCTGGTGCTGGCCGGGGGGCTGGCCATCGCGCTGGCGCTGGCGCTGTCGGGCATGGGGCTGGCGGTGCTGTTCGAACGCCATGTCGAGCGCGTCGCCGTGGCCGATCTGCAGGCCCGCGCCTTGGCGCTGGCCGCCATGGTGCAGCCCGAGGCCGAGACCGGCGCCCGCCTGCGCGCGCCCCCCGACGACCCGCTTTATGACCAGCCCTTTTCCGGCCATTACTGGCAGGTGATGCTGGGCAGCGAGCTGCGCCGCTCGCGCTCGCTCTGGGACTACACCCTGCCCAGCGACCAGCCGGCGCCGGCGCCGGGCGAAACCGCGGTGCGCACGCTTACCGGCCCGCGCGGCGAGCCGCTGCTGGCGGTCGAGCAAAGCCTGGTGGCTGGCCGGGAAGCGGTGCCGCTGCGCATCATCCTGGCCTCGGATCGCGACGAGCTGGCCCTGGCGCGGCGCGGCTTCCTGGGTGATCTCCTGCCCTATCTGGGCCTGCTGGGCGCCATGCTGCTGCTGGCCAGCTGGGTGCAGATCACCGTCGGCCTGCGTCCGCTGCGCCAGGTGGGCGCCAGGGTGGCGGCGCTGGTCTCGGGCGGCAGGCCGCGCATCGGCCAGGATCTGCCGACCGAGGTGATCCCGCTGGCCACCCAGATCGACGAGCTGCTGGACGCGCGCGACCGGGAACTCGGCCGGGCCCGCCATCGCGCGGCCAACCTGGCGCATGGGCTCAAGACCCCGCTCCAGGCGCTGCTGGGCGATGCCGCCGAGCTTGAAGCCAGGGGCGAGGTCGAGATCGCCCGCAATATCGAAGCCGTCGCCCAGCAGATGCGCCGCCATGTCGATCGCGAACTGGCCCGCGCCCGCCTGCAATCCGGCCGCGATGCGCAAAGCGCCGAGCCCGACCGGATCGCCACCCGGCTAATCGGCGTGCTGCGCCGCACGCCGCTGGGCGCCGGCATCGACTGGCGGCTTTCGGCGCCCCCCGGCCTCGCGGCCCGCATCGGTCCCGACGAACTGACCGAGGCCCTCGGCGCGCTGCTGGAAAACGCCATGCGCCATGCGCGGGGCATGGTCCGCATCTCGGCCCGCCGCAAGGACGGCCGCATCCTCATCGCCATCCTGGACGACGGTCCCGGCGTTCCCGAGGCCGAGCTGGAGCGGCTTACCCAGCGCGGCCTCAGCCTCGATCCCAGCGGCGAGGGGCAGGGTATCGGCCTGGCCGTGGTCGCCGACATCGTCGATGCCGCGCAGGGGGAATTGCGGCTGCGCAATGCCCATCCCGGCTTCCTGGCCGAATTGCATCTCGAGGCAGCGCCGCCCGCTTCCCAGGGCGCGGCACCTTCACCGTTTCCCAAATCCCCATGAGGCAAGCGCGCCCGCGGCGCTGATCTTGCCGGGTGGATGCGTTCAGGGCAGCGTGACCGCCAGGTTGTCGATCAGCCGCACCCCGTCGAGCCAGGCCGCGACCAGCAGCCGCGCCGGCCGGCCCGGCTGCGGCTCGCCCAGGGTCTCGCCGTCGCGCAGCGCCAGATATTCCACGGGCGCGAAACCCGCCGCCTCCAGCCCGGCCTGCGCCGCGGCCAGCGCGGCCTCCGCAGGCTCCCCGGCCTCGATCCGGGCGACCGCCTCGAACAGCGCCTGCGGCAGGGCCGCGGCACGCGCCCGACCCTCGGCCGTCAGGCGCTGGTTGCGCGAGGACAACGCCAGCCCGTCCCCGGCCCGCACGCAGGGGCAGGGCACGATCTCGACCGGCAGTTTCAGGTCCTGCACCAGCCGGCGCACCAGCTGCAGCTGCTGCCAGTCCTTTTCCCCGAAAAACGCCCGGTCGGCCTGGGTCATGTTGAGCAGAAGCGTCACCACCGTGGCCACGCCGTCGAAATGGCCCGGACGATGCGCCCCTTCCAGCGGCGCCGTCACCCCCGAGACCGAGATCACCGTGGCATGGTCCGGCGGATAGACCTCGTCGCCATCGGGCACGAAAAGCGCATCCACCCCCAGGGGGCCCAGCAGCTCGGCATCGGCATGTTCGGTGCGGGGATAGCGGGCAAAATCCTCGGCATTGTTGAACTGGCGCGGGTTGACGAACAGGGTCACGATCACCCGGTCGCAACTGGCCTTGGCGGCGCGGACCAGGCTCAGGTGCCCCTCGTGCAGCGCGCCCATGGTCGGCACCACGCCGATGCTTTCGCCGCGGGATTTCCAGCCGCGCACCAGCGCGCGCAATTCGGCCAGCGGCCGGACGATGGGCGCGCTCATGCGGGCTTGCCCTCGGCAAAGCCATGTTCGGGGCCGGGAAAGCGGCGCGCGCGGACCTCGGCGGCATAGGCGGCGATGGCGGCATCGGCATCGCCGCCCAGCTCGGCATAGCGCTTGACGAATTTCGGCCGGAAATCGGAAAACAGCCCCAGCATGTCGTCGACCACCAGCACCTGCCCGTCGCAATCCAGGCCCGCGCCGATGCCGATGGTGGGCACGGCGATTTCTTGCGTGATGCGCGCCCCCAGCGCCGCGGGCAGCTTTTCCAGCACCACGGCAAAGGCGCCGGCGTCCGTCAGCGCCGCGGCATCCAGGGCGATGCGGTCGGCCTCGTCCCGGCCGCGGCCCTGCACCTTGTAGCCGCCCAGCACATTAACCGATTGCGGCGTCAGCCCGACATGGCCCATCACCGGGATGCCGCGCGCGACCAGGAAGGCCACCGTCTCGGCCATGTGGCGCCCGCCTTCCAGCTTGACCGCCTGGCAGCCGGTCTCGGCCATCAGCCGCGCGGCGTTGCGGAAGGCCTGCTCGGGCCCTTCCTCATAGCTGCCGAAGGGCATGTCCACCACCAGGCAGGCGCGCGCGCAACCCCGCGCCACCGCCTTGCCGTGCAGGATCATCATCTCCATGCTGACGCCGATGGTCGAGGGCAGGCCGTGCAGCACCATGCCCAGGCTGTCGCCGACCAGGGCGATGTCGCAATGCGCATCGACCAGCCGGGCCATCGGCGTGGTATAGGCGGTCAGGCAGACCACCGGCTCGCCGCCCTTGCGGGCGCGGATGTCTCCGGGGCCAAGCTGGCTCTTGCGATCAGGGGTCGCGCTCATCTCTCTCTCCCTTGTCCAGGGCCTTGGCGGCCGCTGCCCGAATATTGGATTCGCGCCGCCATGTCTCGCAATAAAATGATGCAGATGCAGCATTCCCGCGCAGGAAAAGAAGCCGGCCGGTGGCGGCGACAGACCCCTTAGAGAATTTCAAAAGCAAATACAACATGTTGAAATTCACCCCGCCCCAAGGGCCGCCCCGCGGCCGACAAGGCCGTGGCCGCCCCCTGCGCGCGTCCGTCGCCTTCCAGGCCCTGCCTGACTGATGCCGGGCGGCTGCCGCTCTCGCGCGCGCGGGCTTCTCCGCTAGACCGCACATTCCGCGCGCACACGATGCCTGCCGCCCCCGCGCGCGCGGGCTTCCCGTCGCGCTCGAGCATGAAATGCACCGGCACCCTCCACCCCCGCGCGCGCCCCGCGGCTTCTTCGTTCCCCAAATACTCATGCGGCCGCGCCATCCTCGGCAAGGCCTGCCCGCATGGGCCCGGCCGGCCCGATCCGCCCCGGCCTGCGGCTTGACATGCCGGGGGCCGGGGCCTAGTGCCGGACTTGGCTCCCTGCGGGGCCTGACCAACCAGCGCCGCGCCGAATGCGGCCGTTTCCTCGGGATCGAGACATGACGCTGAACGCTGCCATCCTTGGGGCCTCGGGCTATACGGGTGCCGAACTCGTCCGCATCCTCGCCACCCATCCCCGGATCGAGGTCGCCGCGCTGTCTGCCGACCGCAAGGCAGGGCAGGGCTATGACGAGGTCTTCCCGCACCTGCGCCACCTCAAGCTGCCGGCGCTGGTCAGGATGGAAGAGATCGACTTCTCGGCCATCGACCTGGTGTTCTGCGCGCTGCCGCACGGCCTCAGCCAGCCGCTGGTCGCAGCATTGCCGCAGAACGTGAAGATCGTCGACCTGGGCGCCGATTTCCGGCTGCGCGACCCGGAGGATTACAAGAAATGGTATGGGCTCGACCATGCCGCGCCCGAGATCCAGCCCGAGGCGGTCTATGGGCTGACCGAGTTCTATCGCGACCAGATCCGCGACGCGCGGCTGGTCGCCGGCACCGGCTGCAACGCCGCCACCGTGCAATTCGCGCTGCGGCCGCTGATCGGCTCGGGGCTGATCGACCTCGACGACATCATCTGCGACCTCAAGAACGGGATTTCCGGGGCGGGCCGCTCGCTCAAGGAAAACATGCTCTTCGCCGAACGCTCCGAGGATGTGGCGGGCTATTCCCAGGGCGGCAAGCACCGCCATCTGGGCGAGTTCGACCAGGAGTTCTCGGCCCTGGCCGGTCGTCCGGTGCGCATTCAGTTCACCCCGCACCTGGTGCCGGTGAACCGCGGCATCCTGGCCTCCTGCTATCTCAAGGGCGAGCCGCAGGCGGTCCATGCCGCGCTGGCCGAGGCCTATGCCGACGAGCCCTTCATCGTCGTGCTGCCCTATGGGCAACTGCCGGCGATGGCGCATGTGCAGGGCTCGAACTTCTGCCATATCGGGGTGACGGGCGACCGGATCTCGGGGCGGACGCTGGTCGTCTCGACGCTGGACAACCTGTGCAAGGGCTCCTCGGGGCAGGCGGTGCAGAACGCCAACCTGATGCTGGGCCTGCCGGAAACCGAAGGGCTGATGCTGGCGCCGATCTTCCCCTGACCGGAACCACAAGGCGGGGCTGCGCGTCTTGTCTGGGATAGGGGCGGCGTTTCGCCGCCCTGAAGGAGGAAAGCAAGATGCGTAGCCTGATTGCGACCGCCGTTTCCGCCATGCTGCTTGCGCTGGCCGGCTGCGGCGACAATCCCACCGAACGCGCCGCCACGGGCGGGCTGGGCGGGGCGGTCATCGCCGGTCCCGCGGGGGCGGTGGTGGGCGGAACCATCGGGGCCGCGACTGCCGATTGACCCGCGGCAGCGCCCGGTGAAATGCCCGGTGAAATGCCTTTTGAAAGGCCCTGTGAAAGGCAAGGTGCGGGGCGGCGGAACGCGCGCCCCGCACCGGATCAGGAATCAGCTCTTGGCGCGCTCGACATAGGTCAGGTCGGCGGTGTTGATGACGACCTTGGTGCCCACGCCGATATGCGGCGGCACCATGATGCGCACGCCGTTATGCGCCATCGCCGGCTTGTAGCTGGACGAGGCGGTCTGGCCCTTGACCACCGGCTCGGTCTCGACCACCTCGACCGTCACCTTCTGCGGCAGCTCGATGGCGATGGCGACGCCGTTATGGACCTGCAGGAAGACGCTGATGCCGTCTTCCAGGAACACCTTGTCGTCGCCGACCACGTCGGGCGAGACCACGACCTGCTCATAGCTTTCCGGCTCCATGAAGTGGAAGCCCTCGCCGTCCTCGTAGAGGAAATTATAGGCGCGTTCGTCGACATGGGCGCGCTCGACCTGTTCGGTGGTCTTCCAGCGCTCCGAGACCTTGTTGCCGTCCGAGATGCGGCGCAGCTCGACCTGGGTCGTTGGCGTGCCCTTGCCGGGGTGGAAGTTGGTCGCGGTCAGGACGACATGGAGCTTGCCGTCGATCTCGACGACATTGCCTTTGCGAAGGCTGGAGGCGATGACTTTCAAGGCGGTTCCCTTGCCTGCTTTTCAAATTCCGGGATGCCGGATACCAAGTCCGGCAGATGACATCCCATAGCGTTTTTCCCAGCTTTGCGCCAGCCGCAAGCGGAAAACGACACAGATGCAAGAGGTGCGCGCATGAAACCCGCCGACGAAAGCCCCTGGTGGGACCAGGGCCGCCATGCCGGGCGCCGGCCGCTGCTGCAGGCGCGAAACCGCATCCAGGCCGCGATCCGCGACTGGCTGGGCGCGCAGGATTTCGTCGAGGTCGATCCGCTGGCCCTGGCCGTCAGTCCGGGCAACGAGGCGCATCTGCATGCCTTCGCCACCGACCAGATCGGCAACGACGGCGTGCCGCGGCGGATGTATCTGCACACCAGTCCCGAATTCGCCATGAAAAAGCTGCTGGCCGCGGGCGAGGCGCGCATCTTCGCCTTCAGCCATGTCTGGCGCAACCGCGAGCGCGGGCCGCTGCACAGCCCCGAGTTCTGCATGCTGGAATGGTATCGCGCGGGCGAGGATTATCGCGTGCTTTTCGACGATTGCGCGCAATACCTGCGCCATGCCGCCGAGGTTGCGGGCGCCGAGATGCTGCGCTTTCGCGGCGCCGAATGCGATCCCTATGCCACGCCCGAGGTGATGACGGTGGCGCAGGCCTTCCGCGAATTTGCCGGCATCGACCTGCTGGCGACCTGCGACGGGGCCGAGACAGACGTGGCCGCCCTGCGCGCCCAGGCCGAGGTGCAGGGGGTGCGCCTGGCCGCCGACGACGGCTGGTCCGACATCCTGTCGCGCGTGCTGGTGGAACGGGTCGAGCCGCATCTGGGCCATGGCCGGCCGCTGATCCTCGACCGCTACCCGGCGGCCGAGGCGGCGCTGGCGCGGCCTGCCGCGGACGAGCCGCGCGAGGCCGAGCGGTTCGAGCTTTACGCCTGCGGCGTCGAGCTGGCCAACGGCTTCGGCGAGTTGACCGACCCCGCCGAACAGCGCCGCCGCTTCCAGCTGGAGATGGCGGAGAAGGCCCGCATCTATGGCGAGCGTTACCCGCTGGACGAGGATTTCCTGGCCGCGCTGGCCTTCATGCCGCCGGCCGCGGGCTGCGCGCTGGGGTTCGACCGGCTGGTGATGCTGGCCACCGGCGCGCCGCGGATCGACGAGGTGATCTGGACCCCGCTGCAAGCCGAATAAGGCCCTGGTGCCGCCCGAGCCTGCCGAAAGGCGGCCTCTTGCCGCCGCGGGTTTTCCGGCTTTCGGCGCGGGAAAACGGACGCTAGGCTAGGACAAAAGGCTCGACCAAGGGGACAGGAATGCGGCTTTCATTGCGACTTTCGGCAACGCTTACGGCCATGGCTCTGCTGCTTGGCGGCTGCGCCGGCCAATATCCCGGCGCGGGCGTTCCCCAGCAAAGCCAGGAGATCAAATGGGGCCGCTACCAGAACCCGCCGGCCGAAAAGGTCGCCGGGCTGCGCAACTGGGTCGAAGGCTTCAAGGCCAGCGCCCGCGGCCAGGGCATCAGCGACAGCACGCTGGAGTTCGCCTTCCGCGACGTGACCTACAACCCCGAGGCGCTGCGCCGTTCGCAGAACCAGGCCGAGTTCAAGAAATCCCTGTGGGAATACCTGGAGAACGCGGTTTCGGAAAAGCGCCAGACCAACGGCCGGGCGGCGCTGGCGCAATATGGCGGCGTGCTGAGCCGGATCGAGGCGACCTATGGCGTCGACAAGGAGGTCGTCGCAGCGGTCTGGGGCATGGAATCGACCTATGGCGAGCGGCGCGGCGACCTGCCCCTGATCGAAAGCCTGGCCACCCTGGGCTATGAGGGCTATCGCGGCGCCTTCTTCCGCAGCCAGCTGATGGCGGCGCTGAAGATCCTGCAATCGGGCGACATCGACCCCGGCCACATGACCGGCAGCTGGGCCGGCGCCATGGGCCACACCCAGTTCATCCCGACCACCTATCTCAGCTTCGCGGTCGATTTCACCGGCGACGGCCGGCGCGACATCTGGTCGAACGACCCGTCCGACGCGCTGGCCTCGGCCGCGAACTACCTGGCGAAATCGGGCTGGCAGCGCGGCCTGCCGGCGGCGGTCGAGGTCACTCTGCCGCCCGGCTTCAACACCGCGCTGGCCGGCAAGGGCAAGCGGCGCAGCGTCGCGGAATGGCAGTCGCTGGGCGTGCGCCAGGCCAACCAGCGGCCGCTGCCGCCCGCAGGCACCTCGACCGAGCTGATCGTTCCCGGCGGTGCCTCGGGCGCGGCCTTCCTGATCACCCGCAACTTCCACGCCATCCTGCGCTACAACAATGCCGACAGCTATGCGCTGGCGGTGTCGCATCTGGCGGACCGGCTCAAGGGCTATCCGGGGTTGGCCAATCCCTGGCCGGCCGACCATCCCGGCCTGCGCATCGAGCAGCGCAAGGAGATGCAGCGCCTGCTGACGGCCCGCGGCTTCGACACGCAGGGGGTGGACGGCAACGTCGGCTCGAACACGACCAGCGCCATCCGGGCCTATCAGGCCTCGCGCGGGCTGCCGGTGACGGGCGAGCCCTCGGCCGCATTGCTCGAGCAGTTGCGCCGCGGCTGACGAATGCCGGAAACGGCCGGGCCGGCGCCACCCTGCGCCTGCCCGGAACGGCTTCCGCTTGCCGCCAGACCCCTGCGGAAAGCGGTCGGCGCCCCTGTTCGCAGGTCTCGGCCGGGACTTCCCCCTTCCGCCGGCGCGGTCCCGAGGTCGGGGTCTGCGATGTCAGGTTGGGGGGCGGCGCCAGCCTCGTGCGGTCTCGGGGCCAGCGTCGGATCGCCGAGTTTATCGGCCGTCCCGATTACCTTGCATGACGCGCTGCACGGCCGTTCAGGACGGCTTCTGCTGGTGTCTCGCGGCCTTGTTGGGTCTATCCGTCCTCTTCCGCGTCCTAGATCTTCGTGTCAAACGACAGCAGATGAGGGGCTTTGTGTCACTCTTGCGCCACGAAAGCGCCAAGAAACGCCTTGAAATTATCGCTATTCTTTCAAGAAGTTAAATGGTGCCCGGAGGCGGATTCGAACCACCGACACGCGGATTTTCAATCCGCTGCTCTACCAACTGAGCTATCCGGGCGCCGAGCGTCTTGCTTCGGACTGGCGCGTTGTTATGGCAGGGCCGCTCCGCTGTCCAGAGCCAAAAAACAAAATTTTCACTCTTCCCTGTCATTATCCGGCACCCGCTCGCCGGGAATGCGGTAGTCGCCGCGCAGCCAATGCGCCAGGTCCACATCCGCGCAACGGCGCGAGCAGAAGGGGCGATAACGCTCGGCGGCGGGCTTGCCGCAGATCGGGCATTTCATGCCATGTCCTCCGGCCGGGCAAGGCGCGCCAGCGGCACGCGGTCGCGCTTGCGGCTGATCTCGTAAAGCCCCATCGCGGTCCAGCCGATCAGCACCGTCTCGGCCGGGTCGGGGCGGAAGGCGGCGCGCAGCACCTGGTCCAGCGTGCCTCGATCGCGCTTGGGCATGGGCGCGAAATCCACGACGATCTGGCCGCCAAGACCGCGCAGCCGCAATTGCCGCGACAGGTCGCGCGCCAGGGCAATATTCGCCTTGAGCCCCGCCGCCGGCGAGTGGTCGCTGCCGGTGTTGACGTCGATGGCGACCAGCGCGCGCAGCGCCTCGATCTCGGCCCAGGCGCCGCCGCCCAGGTCCAGCCGCGGGCGCATCAGTTGCAGCGCCGCCGCCTCGGCCCCGGTCGCCTCGAAGGCATCGGGCCCGTCCTCGACGGCGTCGGGCGCCGGGTCGGCCCAATCCTGCCAGGCCTGTTCGGCGGGCTCGGGCGCGTCGAGCAGCAGCTCGGGTGCCCCCTCGCAATCGGCCGTGACGGCTTGCGCCAGCTCAAGCAGCTGCCCAAGCTCGGCCGCGATCTCGTCCTCCTCGGCCGTGGCCGCGACGGAGCGAAAGACGATGCCGGGCGCATCCTCGCGGCCGTCCAGGGCGGATGAACCCAGGCGCACCAGCCCCTCGCGCAGCGCGGCGTCGCGAATCCGGCGCGAGACGTTCACGCCGGGCGCGCCGGGCGTCACGATGACGTGCCGGCCGCGGAAATTCAGCCGGGCCGAGACCGGGACCGCCTTGCCGTCCTCGGCGCAGCCGCTGACCTGGACCAGCAGCGACTGGCCCTCGCGCAGCCCCGAGCGGTCGCGCAGGAAGCCGCGGGCGCCGTTCGGCAGGCGCAGGAAGACGCCGCCCTGGCCCTTGACCAGCCGGTCCACCCTGGCGCGGCAGATCGCGCCGGGGGCAAGCGGGGTCGCGCCCGCCGGATCGACGATCAGATCCTCCAGCCGGCCGTCCTGCATCAGCGCTGCCGCATCGCGGCCGAAGATCCGTCCCAGGACGATCTGGCGTCCCTTCATGTCGTTTTTCCTTGGATTCCGATGGCGGCCAGAAGGGCCGCGGTTTCGGCCAGCGGCAGCCCGACGACGCCGCTGTAGGAGCCCTGCATCCAGATGGCAAAGGCCGAGGCGTGGCCCTGGATGGCATAGGCGCCGGCCTTGCCCTGCCATTCGCCGGTGGTGAGATAGGCTTCGATCTGCGTGGCGGTAAGGGGGCGGAAGCGGATCGCGGTGTCCACCAGCCGTTCGCGCAGCCGCCCGCCATGGGCCAGCGCGACCGAGGTCAGCACCCGGTGCCGGCGACCCGAGAGCAGCTGCAGGAAGCGCCGCGCCTCGGCGACATCGGCGGGCTTGCCCAGGATCCGGCGCCCCGCCACGACGGCGGTGTCGGCGCAAAGGACGGCGTCCTCGGCCCGGCCGGCAAGCGCTGTGGCCTTTTCGCGCGCCATGCGCCGGACATAGTCGCGCGGGTTTTCGCCGCGATGCGGGGATTCGTCGATTTCCGCCGGCAGGATCCTGTCCGGCACGATGCCGATCTGGGCCAGCAGTTCCAGCCGGCGCGGACTGGCCGAGCCGAGGATCAGCGCCGGCGCGGCGGCGCTTTGCGGCGGGGACTGGGCAGCGCCCCGCAGGTCTTGCGGCGCCGTCATCCTAGGCTCCCGGACGGTCGGCGGGCTTACTTGAAGCGGTAATTGATCCGCCCCTTGGTCAGGTCGTAGGTGTTCATTTCCACCTGGACCTTGTCGCCGGCGAGGACGCGGATGCGGTTCTTGCGCATCTTTCCTGCCATATGCGCGATGATCTCATGGCCGTTCTCTAGCTCGACCCGGAATGTCGCGTTGGGCAGGAGTTCCTTCACGACACCGGGAAATTCGAGCATTTCTTCCTTGGCCATGTTCTCTCCTGTAGGATGACCCGCGCCTTGGGCGGGCGCAAGCTACATGCGTCCAGACGGGCGGTTTTTCAAGGGGAATCTGGACCTGGGCGGGCTTTCCTGGGCCGGATGGCCTGTCAGCGCGGCTATTTCGCAGAAAAGTTGCGCGATTGCGGCTATAGGGGCGAGGCTGCGTCGGATGGGTCGACCGGCCTTGACCATGGCCGACATCTGCTTGGCGGTGCGAAGGGGGATCGGGTGGCCAGGATCCGTGAGCGGTAGTCGGCCGGGGCTGCGCGCCAGGGTTATCCCCCTGAGCAACAGCGGCTCCGGCTCGGCAGCGCGGAATGCGCCGGGCGGCCAAGATCCGCCAGCGGCCATGGGGCAGGGCTGTGCGACGACAGGTCATCCAGGCTTGACCATGGTGGGCAGCGGCTGGGCGGTGCGGGGGTTATCATGTGGTCAAGATCCGCGAGTGGCAATCGGCCGGGGTCGTGCGCCAGGATCATCTCCCTGACCAATGGCGGTTCTGGCTCGGGGCTGTGGAATGCGCCGGATGGCCAAGATCCCTGAACGGCAATTGAGCAGGGTTATGTGTCGGTGGTTCATCCGGTGCTGACCATGGGCGGCAGCGGCTCGGCGGGGCGGAAGGCATCGGGGTGGTCGAGATCCGCGAGCGGCAATTCGGCCTGATCGGCGGGCGTCATCCCCTCGGGCGGCGGGCCGAAGCCTTCCGCCCGCCAGCCGTCCTGCGCGGGCGAAGGGGTGGCGGGCGCCGCGTCCTGGCCGATGTCGCGCAGGCGGACGGCGTGGAACCCGTCCTTTTCGCCCAGCCGTCCGCGGGCCAGCAGCTGGCCGCGCGCGGTTTCCACCCTGGCTTCGTCCAGCACGTTCTGCGGCAGGGGCAACAGCGATCCGGGTGTCAGGCTGCGCAGTTGGTGCAGGCTCAGCCTGCGGCGGCAGAGAATGCCGGCCAGCCGCACCGGCGCCTGCTGCACCGGCCCGGCCAGCGTTGCCGGCGCGGGCGGGGTCCCGGCCGGGACGGGCAGTTGCGCCCGGTTCCCGGCGCCGGGCGAAGGCGGATCGGCAAGCGTCCCCGGCTCGACCGGCAGGGCGATCATCAGCCGGCCGTCGCGCTGCCCGCCGCTGCCCAGGCGGAAGCGGAAGTCCAGCCGCGCCATCTCGCCCTCTTCCAGCATCAGCAACAGCGGGCGGGGATCGTCCAGATAGGTCGCATAGCGGAAGGCGCCGAAATCCGGGCAGCCCGGCTGCGCCGCGCATTCCCGGCCCAGTTCGGCCAGAAGCGCATTCACGAAATCCGCCGAGATCGCGGCATCCGTTCGCGTCGGCTTGCGCGGCGGCGCGGGGCGCGAGGTCACGCGGCCGATCGCCTGCATCTCGATCAGCGCGGCCAGCAGGTCGGGGCAGACTGCGACCACGCCAAGCGCGTCGCGCCGCCCCCCGATCACGGCCAGCAAGGCGCGCTCGGGCAGGAGTTCGGGCAGTTCGGCCGGCACCATGCCCGAGCGTTCCACCTTTTCGACAAAGACCGGCAGGCGCAACTGCTTCTCGGCCGCGCGGGCCAGGGCGGTGGCGGCGGCACGCTCCAGCCGGAATTCGGCGACCTGCCGGGCCGAGGGGCCGGCCGCCGCGCGGGCCCGGTCGCGTTCGGCGATCAGGCGGCGCAGCACCTGGCCGGGGGCCGGGGCGGCGGACCCGTCCCGATCCGCCCCGGCCTGTCCGGGGTCGTCCGACTGTTGCCTTGCTACGCTTTCCATTGCGGCCCGAATCGATGCTGCCTTTGGCGCAAGATGGCACGGACTGGTTGCCGAAAGGTTTAACCCGTCGCATTTTCGGCATTTTCCGCCCGGCGCGGCGGGCGGGGCGGCAGCGCGATGCGAAAGCAGGCGCCGCCCTGGCCCGGCAGATAGCTGATCGAGCCGCCAAGGAACCCCATGATTTCCTTGCAGATCGCCAGTCCCAGCCCGGCGCCGCCGGCGCGCGAGGGATCGTCCAGCCGGGCGAATTTCTCGAAGATCAGCGCGCGATTCTCGGGGCCGATGCCCGAGCCGTTGTCGTGGATGTCGATCTCGGTCCCGCCCTGGGGGCTGCGGCGGGTGTCGATGCGGATCGCCGGCTCGCCGGCGTCGCAATATTTCCGCGCGTTCGAGATCACGTTGATCAGCACCTGCAACAGCCGGTCGGGGTCGGTGATGACCGGCAGATGCTCGGCCAGGGGGTTGCGGCGGATGGCGAAGTCGCGTCCCGCGGCGCTTGCCCCGCCCGCGGCCAGCGCGCGCTCGATCAGGTCGTGCAGGTTGACGACGCCGGGCTTCAGCTGCGCCCGGCCCGATTCCAGCACCGAGATGTCCAGCAGGTCGTCCAGCAGCCGGGTCATGCGGGCGGCCTCGTCCTGGATGATCCCGGCAAAGCGGCTGCGGTCGGCGGCGGGCAGGTCCGGCTCCATCAGGATCTCGGAAAAGGCGCGGATTGAGGTCATGGGCGTGCGCAATTCATGGCTGATCTGGCCCAGGAAGGCGTCCTTCTGCGCCGAAAGCACGGTCAGTTTCTCGTTGCTTTCCCGCAGCATGGCGGCGGTCCTGGCCAGTTCGGCCGAGGTCAGCTCCAGCCGGCGGTTGTCCTCGCGCGCGCGGCTGGCCTCGCCCGCGACCTCCATCAGCTCGGCCACGGTGACGGAGCCGCGCCCGCCGACCCGCGCCATCAGCGCCGAGGCGGTGGCCGCGCCCACCGTCCCGGCCAGGTGGCGTTCGAAATCCGCCAGGAAGCGCGGGGTCAGGTCGGGAAGATAGCCGGATTTTCCCTGGCCCTCGGCAGCCTTGCGGAACACCTCGAGCGCGTGGTCGTTGCCCCAGATCCGCCCGGCCAGCGTCAGCAGCGCCTCGGCCTGCACCGCGGGGGCGGTTTCGCTGGCGGCGGCATCGGGGGCGATGGCATGGACGAAGGACAGCGCCTGCAGCCGCTCGGTCGGGTCGGGGAAATCCACCAGCGAGATCAGCACCAGAAGCAGCAGGTTCACCGACAGCGCCAGCAGCACCGCGCCGGCGAAGGCGTCGATCCCCGCCGGAAAGGCCGGCGGCGCAGCGAGGCCCAGCGAGGGCAGGAAGATCGCCCCGCCCCAGATCAGCGCGCCGGCGACGATGCCGGCGATGGCCCCGCGCCGGGTCGCGCCGCGCCAGACCAGCCCGGCGACCATGGCCGGCAGCACCTGCGCCATGCCGGAAAAGGCGACCGTGCCCATGGCGGCCAGCGCCGTGGTGCCGCCGGTGGTGCGGTGGTAAAGCCAGCCCGCGCCGATCACCGCGACGATGGCCAGCCGCCGCGCATTCAGCATCAGCGTGCCCAGATCCTCGCGCGCCTGCGCCGGTTCGGACAGCGCGGTCTGGCGCAGCCAGAGCCACAAGGGCACCAGCCAATGGTTCGCCATCATCGTCGACAGCGCGATGGCGCTGACCACCACCATCGACATGGCCGAGGAAAAGCCGCCCAGGAACACCAGCGCCGCCAGCGTGTCGCGGCCCTGCGACAAGGGCAGCGCCAGGACGTAGAGGTCGGGGTTCGAGCCCCTGGGCAGCAGGTCCATGCCGACCACGGCGATGGGCAGGACCAGGAAGGACATGGCGGCCAGATAGGCGGGAAAGGCCCAGCCGGCCTGGCGCAGGCGGTTCTCGTCGCTGGCCTCGACCACCAGGACGTGGAACATGCGCGGCAGCACCATGACCGCGGCGCCCGACAGCGCGATCAGCGTGAACCAGCGCTCGGGCCGGATCTGCCAGCCCTCGCCCCCGGCCGAGACGGCCATGCGGTCGATGCGCGCCAGCACGTCGGTCGGCCCGTCGGCGATGCCCCACAGCACGAAGGCGCCGACGGCGAGAAAGGCGGCGAGCTTGACCACCGCCTCGACCGCGATGGCGATGACGACGCCGTGGTGACGCTCGTTCGCGGCCAGGTTGCGGGTGCCGAACAGGATGGCAAAGGCGGCCAGCCCGACCGCCACCCACAGCGCGATATTGCCGGGCAGCGGATGGCCGCTGGTGGCGAAGGCCGACAGCGCCATCGAGACCGATTGCAATTGCAGCGCGATATAGGGGGTCGAGGCCAGCACGCCGATCAGCGTCACCAGCGCGGCCAGGGCGGCGGATTTGCCGAATCGGCTGGAGATCAGGTCGGCGATCGAGGTCACGCGATGCAGCCGCGCCACCCGCACCAGCCGCCTGAGCCCCCACCAGGCGCCGGCAAAGACGATGCCGGGGCCAAGATAGATGGTCAGGAACTCCAGCCCCGAGCGGGTGGCGTAGCCGACGGCGCCGTAGAAGGTCCAGGCCGAGCAATAGACCGACAGCGACAGGGTATAGATCACCGGCCGGTCCATCCAGCGCCAGCGGCCGGCCGCGGCGGCGCGGTCGGCGGCATGGGCCAGCAGGAACATCAGCGCGACATAGACCACCGAGGCGGCGCCCAGGGTTTCAGGCGTCATCCTCGTCCTCCGGCTTTGCGCGGCCGATGGCGCGATGCAGGACGGCGGTGGCGGCGATGGTCAGCGCCCAGCTTGCCGCCAGCCAGACCGCGCCGCGCGCATAGCTGAAATATTGCGGCAGCCAGACCGGCGGCAGCACCGCCAGCACCGCAAACAGCACCGGCAGGACGCGGATCGCGTCGCCCAGGCGGCGCTGGCGATAGGCGTCGCGGCCAAGGAACAGGCGGCGCATGCGCGACCTCAGCCCGCGTCCAGAAGCTCGCGCACCATGGCGCGCAGGTCGGCATTGGCAAAGGGCTTGGCCAGCGTCCGGTCGGCGCCCTGCGGCAGGTTGGCCATGCCGCGCGCGCTGAGCAGCAGCACCGGCAGCGCCTGCAGATCGGGATCGGCGCGCAGGTCGGCCAGCACCTCGGCGCCGCTGCGGCCGGGCAGCATCACGTCGAGGATGACCAGCCGCGGCGCCAGCGCGCGGATGCGCTGAAGCGCGTCGCTGCCCTCGGGCCATTGCTCGCATTGCCAGCCCTCGCGCGACAGGATGAAGCGCACCGCCTCGGCGATGCTCGGCTCGTCCTCGATCAGCAGCACATCGACACCTGTGGTCACGGGCGGCCCTCCTGGGGTTTTGCGGCGATCATGCGGGCGGGCGGGGGCGTTGTCAAAATCACGGGGCGCCCCAGATCACACGGGGCCCAGGATCGAGGGCTCGTGCCGCGCGGTGCAGGCGGGGCGCGGGCAGATGCGGCAGGCCGGCCCCACCCCCAGAACCGGCCGGGCGTCGCGGCCGGCGGCGGGGTGGATCAGCATCTGCGCCCGGCTGAGCGCGGGGCCGTCGAAGCCCATGGGCAGCAGCCGCTCGGCCACGGCCCAGGCGGCGAAGCGGTTGCCGTTCGCGGTCTCGATCAGCCGCGCCACCGGCAGCTGCGGCTGGGCCAGCGCCTCGAACAGCGGCCAGAGCGCGCAGCCCTCGCCGGGGCGCGGCAGCTCGAAGCCGGGCGCGGCCAGGCGGAACAGCGTCGCGCCCGAGCCGTCGCAGACCACCAGCCCGGCCTGCGCCCAG
>NZ_VCBQ01000070.1:0-25384 GCF_006386455.1 Paracoccus sp. FO-3
CACGGGCGCGGGCCAGGCGGGCGGCGGCCTGCGCCTCGGCCTCGGTCAGCACGCCGCGGCGCTCGGCCAGGATCTCGGGCTGGGCCTCGGCTTCCTCCAGATCCTCCGCCGCCTGCTCGCGGCGGGCGGCCAGTTCGGCGGCGCGGGTGCCGGCCTGATCCAGCCGCAGCCGCCAGCCGGATTCCTCCTTGGCGATCTCTTGCAGGCGCTTCACCCGCGCATTGGCCTCGCGCCGCAGCTCGTCCAGCCCGCTGCGCCGGGTCATGGTGGCGATGCGCGCCGCCTCGACCCCGGTGCGGGCATGTTCCAGCGCCGCGGCCGCCGCACCGCGGTCGGGCAGCTCGGCCAGCGCCCGCTCGGCCTCGGCCAGCCTGGCGCGGGCGTCCAGCGCATCCTCGCGATGCCGGGCCAGTTCGGCGCGGGCGGATTCGGCGCGGCTTTGGGCCATGGCCAGTTCGGATTCGGCACGGGTCACGGCGCGCACGGCGTCCGAGAGCCCGCGCTCGGCCTCGCGCCTTGCGTCGCGGGCGCGCTTCTCGGCCTCGGTCGCGGCCAGGTGGCGGTCGCGCAGCGCCTGATGCGCGGCCTGCGCATCCTCGGCGCGGGCCTGCGCCGCCCCGGCCTGTTTAGCCAGTTCGGCCAGCTGGTTGACCTTTTGCAGATGCAGCGCGGCCGAGGACGCCGCCTCGCCCGCCATCACCCGCATGCCGTCCCAGCGGAACAGGTCGCCCGCCCGCGTGACCAGCCGCTGGCCGGGGGCAAGCCGGGCCTGCATCGCCGCGCCCATGGCCGCATCCGCGACCAGCCCGACCTGCGACAGCCGCCGCGCCAGCGCCTCCGGCCCCTCGACATGCGGCGCCAAGGGCTCGGCGCCCTCGGGCAGTGCCTGCGGTGCGTCATAGCCCGGCAGCAGGTGCCAGCCCGAGCCATCATCGGCCAGCCCGACGCCCAGGTCGTCGCCCAGCGCCGCGCCAAAGGCGGTCTCATGACCGCGCGCGACCCGCACCAGGTCCAGGATCGAATCGCCGCCCTGCCCGCGTTCCACCAGCCGCTTCAGCGCCGCCATCTCGGCATTCAGCGCCGAGACCTCGCCCTCGGCCTCGGCCCGAGCCGCACGGGCGGCGGATTCCTCGGCCTCCAGCGCGCCGCGGGCTTCCTCGGCTTCGGCCAGCGCTTCTTCGGCGGATTCGACGCGCTCGCGGGCCTCTTCCTGCGCTTCCTCGGCAGCTTCGCGGGCCGCATCGGCCTCGGCGCCGGCATCGGCGGCGCGGGCGGCGGCGGCCTCGGCCTCGGCGGCGGCGCGGGTGGCGCGTTCCTGCATCTGGCGCAGGTCGTGGACCAGCCGCTCGGCCGATTGGTGGCGGGCGGCAAGGCGGGCGGATTCGTCGGTCAGCTCGGCCAGCTTGGCCTCGACCTCGCGCAGGGCCTCGGCGGCCTCTTCGGCGGCGGTGCCGGCGGCGTCCAGCCGCTGGTCATGGCCCTGCCCGGCCTTTTCCAGTTCGCGCCTTTCCCATTCCAGCCGCTCGATCACCTCGCCGGCGTCGCGGTTCAGCGCCGATTCCCGCTCGATGTCGCGATCGAGCTGGGCGATGCGCGCCAGAAGCGTCTGGATCGCCTGGCCGGCGCGGGCCTCGGCCTCGTCCAGCGCCTCGCGCTCGACGGTGGCACGGGACAGGATGGCGGCGGCGACCTGTTCCTCCTCGCGCAGCGGCGGCAGCTTCGCCTCGGCCTCCTCGCGGGCGGCGATGGCGCGGCGGGCCTGGGCTTCGGCATCAGTGGCGGCGCGGATCGCGGCGCGCAGCGCCTCGGCGGTCGCGGCCTTGGCCTGGTCGGCCTCGGCCCAGCGGCGATACAACAGCACCCCTTCGGCCCGGCGCAGCGCGGCGCCGATCTCGCGATAGCGCGCGGCGGCGCGGGCCTGCCGCGCCAGGCTGGCCGCCTGCGTGGACAGCTGGTCCAGCGTGTCGTCGACCCGCGTCAGGTTCGCCTCGGCCGCGTTCAGCCGCAACTCGGCCTCGTGCCGGCGCTGGTAGAGGCCGGAGATCCCCGCCGCCTCCTCCAGCACGCGCCGCCTTGCCTTGGGCTTGGCGTTGATCAGCTCGGAAATCTGTCCCTGCCGCACCAGCGCCGGCGAATGCGCCCCGGTCGAGGCATCCGCGAACAGCATCTGCACGTCGCGCGCCCGCACCTCCTTGCCGTTGATGCGATAGGCGGAACCGGCGTCGCGGGTGATGCGGCGGGTGATGTCCAGCGAATCCGCGTCGTTCAGCCCGGCGGGGGCAAGGCGGTCCTTGTTGTCGATGGTCAGCGTGACCTCGGCATGGGCGCGGGCGGAACGCCGCGCGGTGCCGGCAAAGATCACGTCCTCCATCCCGTCGCCGCGCATGGCGGTGGGCCGGTTTTCGCCCATGACCCAGCGCAGCGCCTCGAGCAGGTTCGACTTGCCGCAGCCGTTCGGGCCAACCACGCCGGTCAGGCCCTCGTGGATGACCAGGTCGGTCGGGTCCACGAAGCTCTTGAAACCATTGAGGCGCAGGCGGTCGAAACGCAATGCGAAGGGTCCACGAAGATCGTTCAAATCCCCCGGATTCTTCGCCATCGGGCCGCTCAAGTCAACACAAACCCCCAGATATGGCGGGCGCTCGGCGGTTATCCACAAGATTTAAGGGTTCACCACAAGAAATCCGCTGCTAATCTGGCCGGCATGATTCCCGCGCTTGCCATCATCCTGGTCTTCCAGCTCATCGGCGAGGTTGCCACGCGCAGCCTTGGCCTTTTGTTGCCCGGCCCGGTGCTGGGCCTGCTGCTGCTGGTGCTGTCCTGCACGCTGCGCCCGGCGCTGGCCGAGATGCTGCGCCCGGTCGTCACCGGCATCCTGGGCCATCTGTCGCTGTTCTTCGTGCCGGCGGGGGTGGGCGTGGTGGCGCATCTGGGGCAGTTTCGCAGCGACGGGCTGGCGGTGGCGCTGGCACTGACCGTCTCGACCGCGCTCGCCATTGCAGCGGGGGCGCTGGTGTTTCGCGCCGTGGTGCGCTGGACGGGCGGGTCCGAGGAATGACCGACGCGGCGCTGATCTGGAGCTATTTGACCCAAGGGCCGCTTCTGTGGCTGACGGCGACGCTGATCGCCTATTGGCTGGGCGACACCTTCTTTCGCGCCATGGGCCGGCAAAGCTGGGCCAATCCGGTGCTGTGCGCGGTGATCCTGCTGGCCTGCGTGCTGGGGCTGACCGGCACCAGCTACCAGACCTATTTCGAGGGCGCGCAATTCGTGCATTTCATGCTGGGCCCGGCCACGGTGGCGCTGGGAATGCCGCTTTACGACAACCTGCGCCGGGTCAGGAAGGCGGCGCTGCCGCTGGTCGCGGCGCTGCTGGCGGGCTCGGTGACGGCGGTGGTCTCGGCGCTGGCCATCGGCAAGGCTTTCGGGCTGTCCGAGGTGATGCTGGCCAGCCTGGCGCCGAAATCGACCACCGCCCCCGTCGCCATCGGCATCGCCGAGGGCCTGGGCGGCGAGCCCACGATCACCGCCGTCCTGGTGCTGGTCACGGGCATCTTCGGCGCGATCATCGCCACGCCGCTGCTGAACGCGCTGGGGATTCGCGACTGGCGGGCGCGCGGCTTTTCGCTGGGCGTGGCCGCGCATGGCATCGGCACGGCGCGCGCCTTCCAGGTGAACGAGACCGCCGGCGCCTTTGCCGGCATCGGCATGGGGTTGAATGCGGTGCTGACCTCGATCATCGCACCGCTGGCGCTGCGGCTGTTCGGGTAAGGGGGCAAGGAGCTTGAGCCCTTAGCTCCGGCCTAAATTCGGACCAGCGACTCGCAGAAGAAATCAATCCTCTGCCGGAAGCAGTTCCGGGTTCCAGACAATTTCCCACAAGTGCCCGTTTGGGTCGCGGAAATAGCCCGCATAGCCGCCGTAGAACGTGTCCTGCGCGGGTTTGACGATCTCTGCACCTGCCTGTTCCGCAGCGGCCATGATCTGATCGACCTCCTCCCGTCGCCTTACGTTATGGCCGATGGTGAAGGCGGTCGGACTGACGGGCCGCTTCGGCAAGCCGGTATCATGGGAAATGTCGGCCTGGGCCCAGAGCGCCAGTTTCAGCCCGCCAGAGAGATCGAAGAACGCCACCGCGCCATGCTCGAACTCCTGGCCGACGATGCCTTTCGTGGGTAGCCCAAGGCCGTCGCGGTAGAAGGAAAGCGATTGTTCCAGATCGGCAACGCCGAGCGTCAGAACGGAAATCCTGGGTTTCATGCCATGCCCTTTCTATCGACACCTGCACCGCGCAGGCGTCTTGATAGTCTTGGGCCGTTGCCAGCAACGGAAGGACCCGCAGGGCGGGGGCCGGGCCAACCTTCCCGAGCCTAACCTGTTTCAGACGAGCAGATGCTAGGCCGAGGGTTCTGGCCGGTCAAGGTCGGGCATGTCCCGCCAAGCTGACCTTCCCTCGCCGATTCAACGAAAAAGGCCGCCCCGCGGGACGGCCCATCAGCGCGCGACGGGGGCGATTACGCCGCGTCGGCTTCCTCGGCGGCGTGGCGGCGTTCGCTTTCCTCGCGCGACAGCGCGACCGAGGTGCGCACGCCCTTGGCCACGAATTCCATCAGCCCCTTCACGACACGCTCGTTCGGGTCGATGCCGGCGCAGGACAACACCTCGCGCCCATCGCGCGAGCGTGCCCAACGTGCAATCTGATCGGGCCCGTTGCCGTATTTTTTGTCATCGGCGATCGCATCGTCCAGCGCAGCCAGCACAACGGCGGCAAAAAGCTTGCGGGCCCGCTGTCCCTGTTCGAAATTGAAAGCCGAGCCATCCACGAAATCGCGCATCATCATTATCCTGTTTTTCTTGCGGAGCCCCCGCACCTTGGCCCTTGCCAAGGCTGCTGCATCATCTTGCCTCTAGGCGGCGCTGGCCGGCTTAGCCGATCCGTGCCGTGATTCGGTATGCCTCCAGCCGCATGACCGCCATGCACAGGGCGCAAGCCCCGGCAGATACGCAGAATAGCCGCTAAAAGCAACGATCTTGCGACATGCAGAAATGCGATGGCACCCTTGACAACGCATGAAACGCGTTTCGGTTGCCTTGAGGCACGGCAATGGATATAGGTGCCCGCAATCGCGGTTCAACCCCCGAGCCCTGGGCGATTTTCCAATTCTTTCAAGGTGATCCTGAATGGCCAAGATCAATGGCAATGAAATCAAGCCCGGTGTCGTGCTGGACCATGACGGCGGGCTGTGGGCGGCGGTCAAGGTGAACCACGTCAAGCCCGGCAAAGGCGGCGCCTTTGCCCAGGTCGAGCTGAAGAACCTGCGCGACGGGCGCAAGCTGAACGAACGCTTCCGTTCCGAGGACAAGGTCGAGCAGGTGCAGCTGGAGACCAAGGACCAGCAGTTCCTGTACGAATCCGACGGCAAGCTGGTGTTCATGGACAGCGAAACCTTCGAGCAGACCGAGCTTGACGCCGATCTGCTGGGCGAGCGGCGGCCCTTCCTGCAGGACGGCATGGTCGCGGCGGTGGAATATTACGGCGACGAGGCGCTGTCGGTGCGCATCCCGCAGAAGGTGGTCTGCCGCGTGGCCGAGACCGAGCCGGTGCTGAACGGCCAGACCGCCGCGAAAAGCTTCAAGCCGGCGATCCTGGACAACGGGGTGCGCGTCATGATCCCGCCCTTCGTCGGGGTGGACGAGGCCATCGTCGTCAATACCGAGCTTTTCGAGTATTCCGAACGCGCCTGAGCCGGCCGTCGGCCCGTTCTCGCCGCGCGTCACGACGAATATGGCCAAGCGCGCCGCACGGTCATAGGATCGGCGAAAGGGCAATGTCGAACGGCGGTGGGTCGCGATGGCGAAAGGGATCGGAAAGACGGGAAAAGGCCGGGCCGGCAAGGGCAAAGCCCTTCCGCTGCGCCAGGTTCCCGACGCTTCCGACGGGCTGGACGAGGTCCGCGCCGCCATGGGCGAGGCGATCGAGCGGCTTTCCCGGCTCGAGGATGTCATGTGCGAGATGATCCAGGCCGGGCTTGCCCCCACCGTGGGCGGCGGCGAGGGGCTGATCGCCACCGGCCCGCCCAGGGAAATCGCCGAGGCCGAGGTCTCGGCCGCCCTTGCCGCGATCCTGGCCACCACGCCCAGGAGCGCCGAATCGCATACGACAGCCGGCCCGCAGGACGCGGCCGGCACCGCCGGAAGCGCGCCCGTTCCCGGCTATATCTCGCGCCGCATGCTGGTGGAGCTGGCGGTCGGCCTGGGCGAAACCCCGCTGCATGCCCGACCCTGCGCCCGGCGGGGGCTGCACCTGGTCGGCGGCGCGCGCCAGGGCACGCCCGTGCCGCTTTACCTGCGGCTTGACCGGCACCTGCGCCTGCCGCTCGACTGCGGCTCGAATTCGCTGGAGATCGAGCGCCGGCTGGGCGGGCGCTGGCACCGCACCGGGCTGCGCGCCATCAAGGACGGCATGGGCGGGATCGAGATCGACATCGCCATGCTGGAACGGCTGGCCGGGCCGTTCTCGCCGGAATTGCGCCGCGCCCTGACGCTGGATTCCCGGCCGCCGCCGAACCGCCACGGACCGCCCCGCCCGCAGCCAGAGTGACGGCCAGGCCCCTTGGCCGCAACGTCGCAAGCGCCGGGGATGGACCGGATCGGACCCGCCATGCGTTATGGCGGCAACGAGACGGAGGAAACCATGGTGCAACCGACCATCCATGTCACCCATGAGGATTACGGCAGTTCCGGCCGCTATGCCGTCGCCATGACCGGAATCGAGGGCGAGGCGGAACTGACCTGGCATGCCGGGGGGCCCGGCATCATCGTCGCCGACCATACCTATGCGCCCGACGCCATGCGCGGCTCGGGCGCCGCCGCCGCCATGGTGCGGCGGCTGGTTGCGGATGCGCGCGCCCGCGGCGTGCTGATCGTGCCGGCCTGCAGCTATGTGCGCGCCCAGTTCGAGCGCAATCCCGATTGGTCCGACCTCTGCGCCGATGCCTGAAGCCGCCCCGGCCGGCATCTGCATATCAATTGCGGTATGCAAACACACTTTCTGCATGATTGACGGACATATCGGCCGGGTCTAGCCTCGCGGTGGGATGGGTGGTCCGCGACCGCCGCCGCCGCGCAGAATCGTCGCAGGAGCCGGTTTTCCGCGTCCCGCGCAACAAGGGGGAAGCACCGGCTGGCCATGGCCGTGGAGGCGGCCGCCAACCGGGGCAATATCGACAGGGAGGATTTATGCGGAATCTCAGGAAATACGCCCTGGCTCTGGCCTCGGCGGCGGCGCTTTCGCTGCCCGGCCTGGCCGCGGCCGAGGGCATGGTCGGGATCTCGATGCCGACCAAGACCTCGGCGCGCTGGATCGACGACGGCAACAACATGGTCAAGCAATTCCAGGAGGCGGGCTACCAGACCGACCTGCAATATGCCGACGACGACATCCCCAACCAGCTGGCGCAGATCGAGAACATGATCACCAAGGGCGTGAACGTGCTGGTGATCGCCGCCATCGACGGCACCACGCTGTCGAACGCGCTGGCCAATGCCAAGGCCGCGGACATCAAGGTCATCGCCTATGACCGGCTGATCCGCGACACGCCCGACATCGACTATTACGCCACCTTCGACAACTTCAAGGTCGGGGTCGAGCAGGCGACCACCCTGGTCGACGGGCTCAAGGAACGCTTCCCGGACGAAAAGCCCTGGAACGTGGAACTGTTCGGCGGCAGCCCGGACGACAACAACGCCTATTTCTTCTATGACGGCGCCATGTCGGTGATCCAGCCGCTGATCGACGACGGCTCGGTGGTGGTCGCCTCGGGGCAGATGGGCATGGACAAGGTGGGCACGCTGCGCTGGGATCCGGCCACGGCCCAGGCGCGCATGGACAACATCCTGTCGGCCAATTACACCGACAAGCAGGTGCATGGGGTGCTGTCGCCCTATGACGGGCTGTCCATCGGCATCCTGTCGTCGCTGAAAGGCGTGGGCTACGGCTCGGGCGACCTGGCCATGCCCATCGTCACCGGCCAGGATGCCGAGATCCAGTCGGTCAAGTCGATCCTGTCCGGCGAGCAATATTCCACCATCTTCAAGGACACGCGCGAACTGGCCCGCGTCACCGTCGGCATGGTCAACGCGATGATGAAGGGCGAGGAGCCCGAGGTGAACGACACCGAAAGCTACGACAACGGCGTCAAGACCGTGCCCTCATACCTGCTGGAGCCGGTGGCCGTGACCGAAAAGAACCTTGCCGAGGTTCTGGTCGGCTCGGGCTATTATACCGAAGACCAGCTGAAGTGACCTTCGCGCGCCGCCGCAGGACTATTGCGGCGGCGCCATCCGCGTGACCGCAGGGGGTGGCCATGGACGCGATTCTGGAAATGCGGGGGATCACCAAGGAATTTCCCGGCGTGAAGGCCCTGGACGACGTCAACATGACCGTCCGGCGCGGCGAGATCCGCGCGCTGGTCGGCGAGAACGGCGCCGGCAAATCCACGCTGATGAAGGTGCTGTCGGGCGTCTATCCGCATGGCAGCTATCAGGGCGAGATCCTCTATGGCGGCCGGCCGATGGCATTTCGCGACATCAAGGACAGCGAGGCGCAGGGCATCGTCATCATCCACCAGGAACTGGCGCTGGTGCCGCAGATGTCGATCGCCGAGAACATCTTCCTGGGCAACGAGATCGCCCAGCGCGGCGTCATCGACCGGCGCGAGACCAACCGCCGCACCGCCGAGCTGCTGGCGCAGGTCGGCCTGCGCGAAAGCCCGGAAACCAAGGTCGGCGGCCTGGGCATGGGCAAGCAGCAGCTGATCGAGATCGCCAAGGCGCTGTCGAAAAAGGTCGACCTGCTGATCCTGGACGAGCCGACCTCGTCGCTGAACGAGAACGACAGCGACGCGCTGCTGCGCCTGCTTGCCAGTTTCCGCGACCGGGGCATGACGGCGATCCTGATCTCGCACAAGCTCAACGAGATCAGCCAGGTCTGCGACAGCATCACCGTGCTGCGCGACGGCGCGACGGTGGCGCATCACGGCGGCATGGTCGAGGAATCGCGCATCATCCGCGACATGGTCGGCCGCTCGATGAACGACCGCTATCCGCCGCGCCAGCCGAAGGTCGGCGAGGTGGTGATGCAGGTCAGGGACTGGACCGTCGCCGATCCCGCGCGCGAAGGCCGCCTGCTGGTCAAGGGCGCCGGTTTCGAGCTGCGGCGCGGCGAGGTTCTGGGCATCGCCGGGCTGATGGGCGCGGGCCGCACCGAACTGGCGATGAGCCTGTTCGGCCGCTCGATGGGCGAGTGGAAATCGGGCGCGGTCACGCTGCACGGCAAGCCGGCCGACCTGTCCACCGTGCCGCGCGCGATCCGCGCCGGGCTGGCCTATGTGACCGAGGACCGCAAGTCGCTGGGCCTGGTGCTGGACGACACCATCCGCCGCAACATCCCGCTGGCGAACCTGGCCGGCATCTCGGTCCGCGGCGTGGTGGACCGCCAGCGCGAGGGGGCGGTGGCGCGCGACTATCGGAGCCGCATCAACATCCGCTCGCCCTCGGTCGAAAGCCGGGCGGTGAACCTGTCGGGCGGCAACCAGCAAAAGGTGGTGCTGGCGAAATGGCTGTTCGCCGAGCCCGAGATCCTGATCCTGGACGAGCCGACGCGCGGCATCGACGTGGGCGCGAAATATGAAATCTACACCATCATCCGCGACCTTGCCGCCGCCGGAAAATCGATCATCGTCATCTCGTCGGAAATGCCCGAGCTGCTGGGCATCACCGACCGCATCCTGGTCATGAACGAGGGCCGGCTGGTGGGCGAGATGCCGACGGCCGAGGCCACGCAGGAACGCATCATGCAGGTCATCATCCGCTCGGGCCACGACCTGACCGACGAAACCGTCACCCCCGAGGAAATCGAGGCAGAGGCCGCCCATGTCTGACACGACCACCGAACGCCGCGGCGACACCTTCGGCTTCATCCGCCGCAACATCCGCGAATACGGCATCCTCTTTGCGCTGATCGTCATCATGGCCTTCTTCCAGGTGGTGACGGGCGGCATCCTGTTCCGGCCGGTGAACCTGACCAACCTGTTCCTGCAAAACAGCCATATCGTCATCATGGCGGTCGGCATGCTGCTGGTCATCGTCGCCGGCCATATCGACCTGTCCGTCGGCTCGGTCGCGGCCTTCGTCGGCGCGCTTTCGGCGCTGATGATCGTCCGGCTGGACCTGCCGATCCCGGTCGTCGTGGTGCTGAGCCTGGCCGCCGGCGCGGTAATCGGCGGCATCCAGGGCTATTGGATCGCCTATTGGAAGATCCCCAGCTTCATCGTCACCCTGGCGGGGATGCTGGTGTTCCGCGGCCTGACCATGTGGATCCTGCAAGGCCAGTCGATCGGCCCCTTCCCGCGCGAATTCCAGATGATCGCCTCGGGCTTCATCCCGGACCTCTTCGGCCCCGACAAGCCCAACACACTGTCTCTGATCCTGGGCTGGGGCGCGGCGCTGGCGATCCTGTGGCTGCAGATCCGCGGCCGCAAGCGGGAAGAGGCGGTGGGTATCGTGGACGAGCCCTTCGCCTTCTTCGCCGCCAAGAACGCGCTGATCTTCCTGGCGCTGGTCTGGATGACCTGGGTGCTGGCGAATTTCCGCGGCCTGCCGAATGTCTTCATGGTCATGGCGATTCTGGTCGCGCTTTACGCCTTCGTGTCCGAGCGCACCACCATCGGCCGGCGCATCTATGCCATCGGCGGCAATGCCAAGGCGGCCAAGCTTTCGGGCATCAATGCCGAGCGGGTGGTGTTCCTGACCTTCATGAACATGGGGATGCTGGCGGCGCTGGCCGGGATCGTGGTCTCGGCCCGGCTGAACTCGGCCACGCCCAAGGCCGGCGTGGGGTTCGAACTCGACGTGATCGCGGCGGTGTTCATCGGCGGCGCCTCGATGGCGGGCGGGGTCGGCACGGTGATCGGCGCAGTGGTCGGCGCCTTCATCATGGGAGTGATGAACAACGGCATGTCGATCCTGGGCATCGGCATCGACTACCAGCAGGTCATCAAGGGGCTGGTGCTGATGGCCGCGGTGATCTTCGACGTCTCGAACAAGAGCAAGGCGTGACGCCTGAACCAACCGCCGATGCCCCGACCGCCCCCGGCTGGATCGCCGTCGACTGGGGCACCACAAGGCTGCGCGCCTGGGCCATGCGCGGCGCGCGGCCGGTGGACGCCCGCGCCTCGGACCGCGGCATGGGCAGGCTGGCCCCGGCCGGGTTCGAGCCGGCGCTGCTCGACCTGATCGGCGACTGGCTGTCCGCGGCCGGCCGGATGCGCGTCATCGCCTGCGGCATGGCCGGCGCCCGCGGCGGCTGGGCCGAGGCCGAATACCGCGCCGTCCCCTGCCCGCCCATCGACCCGCGCCGCGCCATCCGCGCCCCCGCCCGCGACCCGCGGCTGGATGTCCGCATCCTGCCCGGCCTGTCGCAGGCCGAGCCCCCCGACGTCATGCGCGGCGAGGAAACCCAGATCGCCGGTTTCCTGGCCGAGAACCCCGGTTTCGACGGCGCGCTCTGCCTGCCCGGCACGCATAGCAAATGGGTGCGCCTGTCGCAGGGCCGGGTCGAGCGTTTCCGCAGCTTCATGACCGGCGAGGTCTTTTCGCTGCTTGCCGGCCAGTCGGTGCTGCGGCTGACCATCGACGCGGCCCGCCCCGACCCTGCGGCCCTTGCCGAAGCCGGGGCCGAGGCGCTGGCCGATCCCCGTGCCGCGCAATCCGGGCTGTTTCCCCTGCGCGCCGCCGCCCTGCTGCAGGGGCTGGCGCCGGCTCAGGCGGCCGGTCGCCTTTCGGGCCTGCTGATCGGCGCCGAACTGGCCGCCGCGCGCGACTTCTGGCAGGACGGCCCGACCGCGATCATCGGCGCGCCCGACCTGGCGCGGCTTTACGAAACCCTGCTGCTGGCGGCCGGCGCGCAGGCATGCCACAAGGACGGCACGGCGCTGGTCCTGGCCGGCCTTGCCGCCGCCAGCCTCGATTTGCCGGAGGACACATGACCCTGCCCATCATCGCCATCCTGCGCGGCCTGACCCCGGCCGAGGCCCTGCCCGTCGCCCGCGCCCTGGTCGATGCCGGCATCGACCGCATCGAGGTGCCGCTGAACTCGCCCGACCCGCTGGAAAGCATCCGGCTGATGACAGGGGGGCTGGCCGGGCAGGCGACCATCGGCGCCGGAACCGTGCTGACGGTGGATGAGGTCGCGCAGGTGGCCGATGCCGGCGGGCGGATGATCGTCTCGCCCAATGCCGATCCGGCGGTGATCGGCGCGACGCGGGCGCGCGGCCTGCAATCCTGGCCCGGCGTCTTCACCGCCACCGAATGCTTCGCCGCCATCGCCGCGGGCGCGACCGGGCTGAAGCTGTTTCCCGCCGACCAGGCCGGCACCGGCACGCTCAGGGCGCTGCGCGCGGTGCTGCCGCGCGACATGCCGGTCTATGCCGTGGGCGGCGCCGGCCCGGCGAATTTCGCCGAATGGCTGGATGCCGGGGCGCAGGGCTTCGGCATCGGCAGCGCGCTCTATCGCCCCGGCGACGGGGCCGAGACGGTCGCGGCCCGCGCGCGCGACATCGTGGCGGCGCTGCGGGCCTGCGCATGAACGCGCGGGTCTTCGACCCCCGCATCTGCGAACTGGGCGAAGGCGCCTTCTGGCATCCCGAACGCGCCCAGCCCTTCTGGTTCGACATCCTCGGCCGCCGGCTTTTGTCGCGGCTGGACGACGGGACCGAGCTGGAATGGCGCTTCGAAGAGATGGTCTCGGCCGCGGGCTGGATCGACCGCGACCGCCTGCTGATCGCCAGCGAAACCGGGCTGATCCGCTTCGACCTGCGCGACGGCCGCCAGGAACGGCTGGCCGCGCTGGAAGCCGACCGGCCCGGCAACCGCTCGAACGACGGGCGGGCCGATGCTTTCGGCGGTTTCTGGATCGGCACGATGGAACGCGACGGAAGGGCTGGAAAGGGGGCGATTTATCGCTATCTTGACGGAGAGTTGCGCCTGCTGCGGGGGAACATGTCCATCCCGAATGCGATCTGCTTTTCTCCCGACGGTCGCCTGGCCTATTTCGCCGACACCGCCGCCCAGACCGTCTGGTCGCAAGACCTGGACGCGCGCGGCTGGCCCTGCGCCGAGGCCCGCGTCTTCCTGGACCTGGCCGGGACCGACCAGTTCCCCGACGGCGCCGTCACCGACGCGCAGGGGCGGTTCTGGAACGCGCGCTGGGGCAGCGGCGCGGTCGCCTGCCATGCGCCGGACGGCCGCCTGCTGCGCCGCCTGTCCTTGCCCGCCAGCCAGCCCAGCTGCCCGGCCTTCGGCGGCCCCGGCCTTGCGCAGCTGATCGTGACCAGCGCCGCCGAGGGCCGGCACGGGCCGCAGGACGGCCGGACCTGGCTGCTGGATCCCGACGCCCAGGGCCGGCCGGAACCGCGGGTCCGGGCATGATGCCACGCACATTCGGCCTGCTGCCGGACGGCCGGCCGGTGATGCAGGCGACGATCTCGGGCCATGGGCTGACGGCCTCGGTCATCACGCTGGGTGCCTCGCTCCAGGATCTGCGGCTGGCCGGGATCGGGCATCCGCTGGTGCTGGGCTTTCCGCGGCTCGCGCCCTATCTGGACGAGGGCCGCTATTTCGGCGCGGTGATCGGGCGCTATGCCAACCGCATCGCCCATGGCCGCGCGGCGCTGGACGGGCAAAGGCTGCAGCTGGACCGCAACCAGGACGGCCGCCACATGCTGCACGGCGGCCACGACGGCTGCGGCACGCGCAACTGGATGCTGGCCGACTGGGACGAAAGCTCGGTGGCGCTGGCCGATCACCTGCCCGCGGGCCACATGGGCTTTCCCGGCGCCATGCTGATCCGCGCGACCTGGTCCATCCTGCCCGGCCCGGTCCTGATGCTGACCATCCTGGCCACCTCGGACGACACCACCTTCTGCAACTTCGCCCAGCACAGCTATTTCAACCTGGATGGCACCGATACCGTGGCCGGCCACCGGCTGACCGTCCCGGCCGAAACCTACCTGCCGGTGGACGAGGACATGATCCCACTGGGCGCGCCCGCGGCGGTCCAGGGCACGCATCTGGATTTCCGCAATCCCGTCACCCTGGCCGAGCGGCTCAAGGGGCCGCGCATCGACCACAACCTCTGCCTTTCGGACCGGCGCCGCATCGTGCCGCGCAAGGCGGCGGTGCTCCAGGCGGGCGGGCTGATGATGACCCTGCGCTCGACCGAGCCGGGGCTGCAAGTCTATGCCGGCGAACACCTGGCGCCCGGCGCGCCCGGCCTTGGCGGCCGGCCCTATGGCCGCCATGCCGGCATCGCGCTGGAATCGCAGCTCTGGCCGGACGCGCCCAACCATGCCGGCTATCCCTCGGCGCGGCTGGAGGCGGGGCAGCTCTACCGCCAGACCACGGTGATGAGCTTTCACCGCAGCCCCAAAGGTTGACGCAAGGTCCGGTCCCGAACTAATGCGGGTTCCAGGGAGGATTCATGGACCCCGCATCGACCGAAACCCTTTCCGCCACGGGGGGCCCGCCGCCCTTCGCGGCGCAATTGCACGCCCGCCTGCGCCAGCGCATCATCCGCGGCGAGCTGCCGCCCGGCACGCGCCTCTCCGAACAGGAGATCGCCGACCAATGCGCCCTGTCGCGCCAGCCTGTGCGCGAGGCCTTCATCCGCCTCGCCGGCGAGGGCCTGCTCGAGGTGCGGCCGCAGCGCGGCACCTTCGTCACCCGCATCGACATGGAATGGGTGCTGTGTACGCGCTTCATCCGCGAATCGGTCGAGGCCGACACCGTCCGCCTGGCCGCCGCCTGCGCCCCGCCCCAGGATTGCGAGGCCCTGTTCGCCCAGATCGCCCGGCAAGAGGCCGAGGCCGACCCCACCGCGCTGGCCCAGCTGGACGAGGAATTCCACGCCACCCTGGCCGCGATCGCCGGCAAGGCAAGGGTCTGGAGCCACCTGCAGCAGATGAAGATGCATCTCGACCGCGCCCGCCACCTGCTGACGGCGATGACGCCCAAGGACACCATGCTGGCCCAGCACCGCGCCGTGGCCGAGGCCATCGCCGCCCGCGACCCCGACCGGGCCGAGGCCGCCATCCGCCAGCACCTGCGCCGCGTGCTGCTGGACCTGCCCGGCGTGCTGCGGCTGTCGCCCGACTATTTCACCAAGACCGACACGCTGGCGGAAACCCTGGCCGCCGAAAGCTGACGGCCTTCTTCGTTCTCCAAATACCCATTGCGACCGCGCCGCCGGCCGCTGCCTTGCCAGCTTCCGCGCAGCCTCTCCGCTTCACCGTTTCCGAAATACGCGCCCACCCGCGCGGTCAATCGCGGCAGCGCACCCTCTGGCGCTGCTCGCCCAGGCCCTCGATGCCCAGCCGCATGACCTCGCCCCCGCGCAAGAACACCGGCGGCGTCGCGCCCATGCCGACTCCCGGCGGCGTGCCCGTCGTGATCACATCCCCCGGCATCAGCGTCATCAGCCGCGAGCAATAGGCGACGATCTCGGCCACGCCGAAGATCATCGTCGCGGTCGAGCCCTGCTGGCGGCGCAGCCCATCCACCTCCAGCCACAGCTCCAGCGCCTGCGGGTCGGGCACCTCGTCGCGCGTCACCAGCCAGGGGCCGATCGGGCCGAAGGTATCGAAGCCCTTGCCCTTGTCCCAGGTGCCGCCGCGCTCGGCCTGCCATTCGCGCTCGCTCACGTCGTTGACCACGCAATAGCCGGCGACATGGTCCAGTGCCGCCGTCTCGGAAACATGGCTCGCGCGCGAACCGATGACCACGCCCAGCTCGACCTCCCAATCGGTCTTCTGCGCGCCGGGCGGGATCACCACGTCGTCGTCCGGGCCGATGATGCAGCTGGTCCATTTGTTGAACACCACCGGCTCGGCCGGCACCGGCAGCCCGGCCTCGGCGGCGTGGTCGGCATAGTTCAGCCCGATGGCGACGAATTTCGGCACCTGGCCCACGCAGGGCCCCAGCCGCGGCTGGCCCGAGACGATGGGCAGCCCGTCCAGGTCCAGCGCCGCGATCCCGGCCAGCCCCTCGGGCCCCAGCACCGCGCCGGCGATGTCGGCGACATGGGCCGACAGGTCGCGGATGCGGCCTTCGGCGTCCAGAAGCCCCGGCTTTTCCCGGCCCGGCGGGCCATAGCGCAGCAGTTTCATCCCTGATCCTTTCGCTTGTCCGGGCCCGTTCAGCCGCGCCCGACAAAGGGCATGTTCGTCGCCATCACCGTCATGTGCAGCACATTGGCGCCCTCGGGCAGGCTGGCCATGTGCAGCACCGCCTCGGCCACGTTCGCGGCGTCCATCACCGGCTCGGGCCGGATCGAGCCGTCGGCCTGCGGCGCGCCCTGCGTCGCCACGGCGGCAATCATCTCGGTCGCAGCATTGCCGGCGTCGATCTGGCCGCAGGCGATGCCGAACGGCCGCCCGTCCAGCGCCAGCGTCCGCGTCAGCCCCGTCACCGCGTGTTTCGAGACCGTATAGGGCACCGAGCCGGGGCGCGGCGCCTCGGCCGCGATCGAGCCGTTGTTGATGATCCGCCCGCCCATCGGCTGCTGCCGCCGCATCTGCCGGAAAGCGGCGCGGGCGCACAGGAACATGCCGTCGATGTTCACCCGCGCCACGCCCTGCCACTCCTCCCAGGAAATCTCGTCGATCAGCCGCGAGATCAGGATGGCGCCGGCATTGTTGAACAGCACGTCCAGCCGCCCCCATTGCGCCACCGCGCGGGCAAAGGCGGCATCGACCGCCTCGGGCACCGTCACGTCGCAGGGCAGGACCAGCGCCTGCGGATGGCCGTCCGCGGTCTCGGCCAGGGCCGCCTCGCGCCGGCCGATCAGCCCGACGCGCCAGCCGGCGTCAAGAAACCGCCGCGCGGTCAGCCGGCCGATGCCGCTGCCGCCGCCGGTGATCAGGATGGTCTTCATCTGTCGCGCCCCCTCGGCTTTCGCGGCGCGGATGCTAGCGGCACGGCCCCGCAAGGAAAAGGGCCGCCCGCCAGGCGGCCCCGCACGTCAGGCATCGGGATCCCAGCCGCTGATCTGCTTGCTGTCCATGAACTCCTCCAGCCCCCAGACGCCGCCCTCGCGCGCCCGGCCCGAGGCCTTGACGCCGCCGAAGGCCGAGCCCCTGCCCCGGCCCTGCCCGTTCATCTCGACCATACCGGCGCGCAGCTGCCGCGCCAGCCGGTTGCGCCGTGCGCCGTCGCTGGTCTGCACATAGTTGGTCAGGCCATAGATCGTGTCGTTGGCGATCGCGACCGCCTCTTGCTCGCTGTCGAAGGGGATGATCGACAGCACCGGGCCAAAGATCTCCTGCCGGGCGATGGTCATGTCGTTGGTCACGTCGGCAAAGACCGTCGGGCGCACGAAATAGCCGCGATTGACGCCCTCGGGCAGGCCGGGGCCGCCGGCGACCAGGCGCGCGCCCTCGTCGATGCCCTTCTGGATCAGGTCCTGGATCTTGTCCCATTGCTGCTTGCTGACCACGGGGCCGATATGGCGCCCCGGCTGGTGGGCCGTCGCCACCGCGGTCTCCTCGGCCACCTTGCGGGCCTGCTCGACCGCGGTTTCGTAAAAGGACCGCTCGACCAGCATCCGCGTCGGCGCGTTGCAGGACTGGCCGCTGTTGTAGAAGCAATGCCGCGCCCCGCGCGTCACCGCCTTGTCGTCGGCATCGGCAAAGACCAGGTTGGCGCCCTTGCCGCCCAGTTCCAGCGCCACCTTCTTCAGCGTATCGGCAGCCGCCTTGGTGATGGCGATGCCGGCGCGGGTCGAGCCGGTAAAGCTGATCATGTCCACGTCGGGATGCACCGAAAGCTGCGAGCCCACGCCCGCGCCGTCGCCGTTCACCATGTTGTAGACCCCCGGCGGCAGCCCGGCCTCGTCCACGATCTCGGTAAAGACGACCGAGGACAGCGGCGCGATCTCGCTGGGCTTCAGCACCACGGTATCGCCGGCCAGCAGCGCCGGGATCACCTTCAGCGTGACCTGGTTCATCGGCCAGTTCCAGGGCGTGATCAGCCCGACCACGCCGACCGGCTCCCATGCCACCATGCTGGTCGGCGTGTCGGGGCGCAGCGGCCGGATGAACTCGAAATCCCGGAACGCCTCGATGAAGGTCTCGATGTGATAGCTGCCCGCCGCGGCCTGGTCGTTCAGCGACATGTCCTGCGGCGCGCCCATCTCGGCACTGATGGCGGCGGCCATGTCGGGCGCGCGGCGCTTGTAGATTTCCAGGATCTTCTCGACATGGGCCAGTCGCTGGGCCGGGGGCGTCGCCGCCCAGGCCGGGAAGGCCGCCTTGGCCGCGGCCACCGCCGCATCGGTGTCGGCCTGGCCGCCCAGGCTGATCACCGCCACCGCCTCCTCGGTCGAGGGGTCGATCACCTCCAGGTCGTTGGGCGCGCGCGGCGCAACCCATTCGCCGCCTATGTAGAATTTCCGCTTGTCGGCAAGTCCGCTCATGAGAGCCTCCCTTGATCTGCGATTGGCCCGCAGACTGGCACCCGCAAGACCGGGCTGCAAGCCGCAGCGGCCCTGCGAATTATCACGACTGAACAGATCGAGTTGGACAATCCGCCGCAGATGCCTATCTTGTCGCCGAAGGCCAACCGAAAGGATCTGCAATGTCCCTGCGCATCAACGACACCGCCCCGGATTTCACCGCCAATTCGACCGAGGGCCAGATCAGTTTCCACAACTGGATCGGTGACAGCTATGCGGTTCTTTTCTCGCATCCGCGCGATTTCACCCCGGTCTGCACCACGGAATTCGGCGTGGTGGCGCAGCTGGTGCCCGAGTTCGAGAAGCGCGGCACCAAGGTTCTGGGCGTCTCGGTCGATTCGGCCGAGGACCACGGCAAATGGAAGGCCGACATCGAGAAGGTCGCAGGCGTCCCGGCGAATTTCGCCATCATCGACGACACCGAACTGACGGTGGCCAAGGCCTATGACATGCTGCCGGCCGATTACTACCTGCCGGCCGAGGGCCGCACGCCGCAGCATTCGGCCACGGTGCGCACGGTCTTCATCATCGGGCCGGACAAGAAGGTGCGGCTGACGATGACCTATCCGATGTCGGTCGGCCGCAACTTCGCCGAGATCATCCGCGCGCTGGACGCGGTGCAAAAGACCGACGGCGTGCCGCTGGCCACCCCGGCGAACTGGGAACCGGGCCAGGACGTGATCGTGGCGCTGGCGCTGGACGACGCGGCGGCCGAGGCGAAATACGGCCAGCTGAACAAGGCGCTGCCCTATCTGCGCTTTGCCAAGGATCCGGCCTGATCCTGCAAGGCCGCGGCACCGCCCGCGGCCTTTCTACCGGCGTGCCAGCCGCCGCTTGTGGCGCCACGCGATCAGCTTGTTGACGATCTGCCGGCGCTGCTTGATCAATCCGTAAAGCGGGTGCCGCCCGCCTGCCGACCGCTTGCCCTTGCCGTCTTCGATCTGGCTTTCCACGCCGGTCGTCGTGACCAGAGGCGGCCAGACCGCCAGCCCCCGGTCGTTGCGGGTCAGCCAGTGGCGGAAATGATTGTCCACGCCCGCCGTGATGCGCCGATGAGTGCGGACAAAGGTTTCGGCCCCCTGCCGCGACCAGAGCAGCGCGGTGGCCGTCATCGGAAAGTAATGGGCGCGGGTCAGCTCATGATGCCGACCCGCAACCTCGAACCCCATGACCGGGGTATAGATCTTGTGCTGTCTGGCGCCGAGATTGATCAGATCCCAGTCGCGATCATGCCGGTCCAGCCAGCCCATGAGGACGCGCATCCCCTCGGCAAAGCCCGGCTGCAGCTGCATGTCATCCTCGAACACCAGGCCATATTCGGCGCCGCTGTCCAGAAAGCGCCGCGCACAGTCGAGATGGCTGAGATAGCAGCCGATCTCGCCCCCGCGCAAAGGCCGGCCCATATAGGCCATCGCCCCAGCGGGATCGTAATCGGGAAATTCCTCGACCCGCAGCGCCCTGCCGTCAAAGGCCGGGACGCGCTCGAAGGGCACGCCCGCCTCGTCCAACTGCCGGGAGGCTGAACGAAGCCGCTCGTCCGAGCCGTCCAGGTTGATGAGATAGGCGGGAAGGCGCATCTATCCGCCCCTCGCGACCAAGCAATCCGACAAGCCAAGGACACTCATGTCTCGTCCTCCCACCAACCGGTGCGGTCGCGGCGGTGCAGCGCCCGGAGCCGGGCAAAAGCCGTATCGTTGACCTGCATCCGATCATAGACCGTCTTGAGGATCATCCCCGCAGAACCAGCGGCGAAGAAGGGCTCCAGCCGCCAATACATGTTGCGCAGCGTATCGTCGGTGCCGACGGTAAAAACCGACATCCCCTCGAAAAGCGGAACCAGTTCGGTCTGGAGTTCTTCGATCCGCTCCGGCAGCGGCGCCGATGTCTCCGCACCGCGGACATAGCGGTCGGATTCACCGATCTTGACGGTATTGGCCAGAAGCGAGGCCATCATCGCGACCGCGCGGGCCTGCGGATCAGGGCCATGGTCGGCAAAGGTATCCGCCGCCGAGATCAGCCAGCGCAGGTTCAGGTGCCGACACAGAAACTCCGCCTCCTGCGCCCAAAGCGCGGTGAATTGGCCGAGACTTTCGGCCAGCCGCACCTCGCGACGGATCAGAACGATCAGCGTGGCGTGATGCAGCAAAAGCTCGGGGCGGCCCGAAAACTCGCAGCGCAGGTTTGCCAGGTGCCGCTCCAGCGACTTATCCGAGCCGCGGGTCTGCACCGGCTCGCCCGCCTGGACGATCCGCTCGCGCATCGCGACCAGGTCGGGGGCGGCCAGGACATGTCGCCGCGCGCCCCAACGCTTGCGATGCTGATTGAGCGAAAAGAAGCGCTCTAGCCGGGATTTCCTGCGCCTGACCATTCGCCTATGTCCGCCGCGAGACGATCGCATCCAGTTGCGGATCGAAACTGAAATCAAGGTTCGCCAGCGCGGCGCGATAGCCAGCGCTCAGGTCGTCGCTTCCAATCTCATCCTTCGGCCGGGCCGAGGCGTTCACATAGGCCTTGAGCCGGCGCGATGCCTGTTTCTGGTCGATGAAGGGCCGGATCTTGCGCCCGAACGGATAATAGAACAGCCTGTCACGCAGATCGCGGATCTTGGGCCGGGGAGTGCGGGACACCCCGCCGTTGAACCATTGGCTCGCCAGCGCCGTTTCGCGAGCGGTGCGGAACCAGGCCAGGCTGAAAAGCACCTGATCCCAGACATTCGGATGCTGGTCGCAAAGCCGCACCCATTCCGCCAGCATCCTGCCCGTCGCCTCGGTGGCGTTAAGGTAAATCAAATAGGAAATATCTTCCCACCCCGCGCGGCGGACGAAAGCCACATCAAAGGGATTGCCCATCAGAAAGCTGGGCGGCCGCAGGATCGCTGCATCCGCGTCGATCCAGCAGACCGGGCGGCCGCTGTCTTGCCAGGCCGCCTGGATCACCCGCGCCTTGAGCCCGGTATTGGCGACCCATGACCCGCGCGACGCCACCGGCTCGATCCGATGGGGCAGGCCGTAGCGGTCCAGCGAGGCGCGCAGATCGGCGGCAAGCGCCTCATATGGCGTATCGGTGGTATAGTAGGAAACGAAAAGCGGCGGCTCGCCCTGGGGGGTTTCGTAAAGCGCGATCTCTTGCGTGAGATCGGCCGTGCAGGCCAGATCGACACCGTCCGGGCGGCGCAGATGGGCAATCACCCTGCCCCGCGGGTCCGCCAGCGCCTCTGGCACCGGCCGGAAGGACAGGCCCGCCCCTGCGATATAATCCGAAGGTGTCATGCTAGGAGTCCACGCGGCGCGCCAGCCTGCGCCGAACAAGCCCGCGGTAATAACTTGCCTTAAGGAAACGGGCCGGATTCCTCTTTTCACAGGGCCGCTGCATCTCCGCAACGGTTCGCTCCTGGGCTAGATGCGAAAGCCCCTGTCCCGGAGGGGCATGATGCACGACACGCGGGGCGACCAACCAAGCTCGCGAATCATACAAGTCCACGGGCCAGTCGGACACGAAACTGACCGGGGTCATCGCCTGCAACAGCTCATGCGCCATGTTTCGGGACAGCGTGTAGCCGGTGCAGCCCGATGCCCGTCGCGTCGGACGATACATCAACCACCGACCGGCTTTCCTGCGTTGCCAGGGCAGCGCGCGGCCGGAATAGTGATACAGCAAGGCCAACGTATCGGTCAAATGGTGCCCCGCACGAATGAAGTCGGGAAAGTCCGGCGTCAGGATTGCATCATCCTCAAGCACGAGCGCCCCATCAAGACCCTCGGCCATGATAATCTCGTAAATACGCCGATGCGACAAGGCGCAGGCAAATTCCGAATCCGTCATCGGCCGTTTCAGTCGATCCTGAGCGGCGTCGCGGTCGATCATCGGCAAGTATTCCGGCGGCAGGCCCCGCCGTCCATCGACCCCGTAGACCAGGCGCCATTGCAAGCCGTTTTCGGCAAGCCGGTCCAACAATGGCTGACGACGCGCCTCGTCGCCTGCCAATGTCAATACGAAGATCGGCCAATTCGTCTGCATCGTTGATATCCCGTCCCGCCGAACATGGAGGAGCCCCGGCATTGCCGAGGCTCCAACAGTCGAATCGCGGCGAAAGCCTCAGCCTTCGGCCGATTCCTCTTTCTTCTCGGTGATCTCTTCACCGGTCTCCTGGTCGACCATCTTCATGCCCAGGCGCACCTTGCCGCGGTCGTCGAAGCCCAGAAGCTTGACCTTGACCTCCTGGCCCTCCTTCAGCACCTCGTTGGGGTGGTTCAGGCGCTTGTTGGCGATCTGGCTGACATGCACCAGCCCGTCGCGCTTGCCGAAGAAGTTCACGAAGGCGCCGAAATCGACCAGCTTCACGACCTTGCCGACATAGACCTTGCCCTCTTCCGGCTCGGCCACGATCGAATAGATCATGTCATAGGCCTTCTTGATCGAATCGGCATTGGCCGAGGCGATCTTGATGGTGCCGTCGTCGCTGATGTCGACTTTCGCACCCGAGGTCTCGACGATCTCGCGGATCACCTTGCCGCCCGAGCCGATCACTTCGCGGATCTTGTCGGTCGGGATGGTCATCGTCTCGATGCGCGGGGCATGGGCGCTGAACTCGCGCCGGCCTTCGGACAGCGCCTTGGACATCTCGGCCAGGATGTGCAGCCGGCCGTCCTTGGCCTGGGCCAGCGCCTGCTCCATGATCTCGGGCGTGATACCCGCGACCTTGATGTCCATTTGCAGGCTGGTGATGCCGTTTTCCGTGCCCGCGACCTTGAAGTCCATGTCGCCCAGGTGGTCCTCGTCGCCCAGGATGTCGGTCAGCACCGCCCAGCGGCCGTCCTCTTCCAGGATCAGGCCCATGGCGACGCCGGCGACCGGCGCCTTCAGCGGCACGCCCGCATCCATCATCGACAGCGAACCGCCGCAGACCGAGGCCATCGAGGACGAGCCGTTCGACTCGGTGATCTCGGAAACCACGCGGATGGTATAGGGGAAGTCGGTCGCGGCCGGCAGAACGGCCTGCAGCGCACGCCAAGCCAGCTTGCCATGGCCGATCTCGCGACGGCCGGGGCTGCCGACGCGGCCCACCTCGCCCACCGAATAGGGCGGGAAGTTGTAGTGCAGCAGGAAGTTCGAGCGGGAATTGCCATGCAGCGCGTCGATGATCTGCTCGTCGTCGCCGGTGCCCAGCGTGGTCACGACCAGCGCCTGCGTCTCGCCGCGGGTGAACAGCGACGAGCCGTGGGTGCGCGGCAGGAAGCCGACTTCGCAGTCGATGGGCCGCACGGTCTTGTTGTCGCGGCCGTCGATGCGCGGGCGGCCGTCGATGATGCCGCCGCGCAGGATGCCCGATTCCAGCTTCTTCAGCGCCGAGCCCAGGTTCGGGTCGAGCCGCTCTTCCTCGGTCAGCCCTTCGAGGATCTTCACCTTCACGGCCTCGATGGTGTCGCGGCGCTCACCCTTGTCGTGGATGGCATAGGCGGCACGCATCTCGGTCTCGCCCAGCGATTTCACGCGGGCGTAAAGCGGGCTGTAATCCGGCGAGGCGAAGGGGAAGGGTTCCTTGGCGGCGGCCTCGGCCAGGTCGATGATCAGGTCGATCACCGGCTGCATCGCCTCGTGGCCGAATTTCACCGCGCCCAGCATCTCGGCCTCGGTCAGCTCATAGGCTTCCGATTCGACCATCATCACCGCGTCGCGGGTGCCGGCGACCACCAGGTCCAGCCGCTGCTCGGGGTTGCCGCGCAGCTGGTCCATGTCCTGCACCTCGGGGTTCAGGACGTATTCGCCATTGGCGAAGCCGACGCGGGCGGCGGCGATCGGGCCCATGAAGGGCACGCCGGAAATCGTCAGCGCGGCCGAGGCGGCGATCATGGCGACGATGTCGGGATCGTTGACCAGATCGTGGCTCAGCACCGTGCACATCACCAGCACTTCATGCTTGAAGCCGGGGGCGAACAGCGGGCGGATCGGACGGTCGATCAGGCGCGCGGTCAGGGTTTCCTTTTCCGAAGGCCGGGCCTCGCGCTTGAAGAAACCGCCGGGGATCTTGCCGGCGGCATAGTATTTTTCCTGGTAATGCACCGTCAGGGGAAAGAAGTCCTGGCCGGGCTTGGGTTCTTTCGCGAAAGTGACGTTGGCCATCACGCTGGTCTCGCCCAGGGTGGCGATGACCGAGCCGTCGGCCTGGCGGGCAACCTTGCCCGTTTCCAGCGTGAGCGTTTCCTGGCCCCACTGGATGGATTTCTTCACTTCATCAAACATCTGGTTTCCTCTGGCGACGCGCCGGCCCTTCCGGTCGCGTCCCGTGTCAAATGGCGGCCCCATTGCCGCCGCCCCTATCCTTCGCATGTGCCCAGGGGCCTGGCGTCACGTCACAGATGGAGACGCCCCATACAGGAAATCAAGGCACATGGAAAGTGGCTTGGCATCCGCCCCGCCCCTGCGAATCGAAGCGGGCGGCGCCCGGTCGGCAGCCGCCCGCCTTGTTCCGCGCATGGGGCGATCAGGCCACGGCCAGCGTTCTGGACGCGGCGGCTTCCTGATCGGCCTTCAGCACCTTCACCGCCTTTTCGGTCCTTTCGGCGGCCGCGTCGGTCGGCCAGGGCCGGGTGCTGAGCGCGGCGACGCGATCGACCATGGTCTGCACGCCCTCCCTGTCCTGGGCCTTGATCGCCCAGGCGCGGGCCAGCGCCTCGGCATCGGGATCGGCGGCTTGGGCCGCGCTTCTGGCCGCGGCTGCGGCTGGGGCCGCAACCTCGTCCGGGGTGGCCGCATCAACCCCGCCGGACGCGGCCGCCGCCTGGGCCGGAGCCTGCGCGGCCAGTACCACGGCGGCCG
>NZ_VCBQ01000071.1:0-24693 GCF_006386455.1 Paracoccus sp. FO-3
ATCGCTTGGCCGGCTTGTCGGACCAGCCCTCGGGCTGCCGAGGTCGCGCAAGGGCGGCAAGGGTCCGTTTCAGCAGATCCGCGGCAGTTGTTCGCCCACGAGGCGGTCGACGATGCGGCACCCGCCGAAGGAGGTCACCATCTGCACACGGGCCGTATGGGCGCCCCCCTCGGATGCGGCGACGGCGCGGCCGATGATTGCGGCGCCCTGCCCTTCGGGGCGGGAACGCATCGCAGTCAGCGCGGCCTCAGCCTCGGCCTCGGGCACGAACAGGACCAGGGTTCCCTCATTGGCAAGATAGAGCGGATCAAGGCCAAGAATTTCGCAGACCCCGCGCACCTCGGGGCGCAAGGGCAGCGCCTCTTCCCTGATCTCGATGCCGCACCCTGCCGCCAGCGCCATTTCATTCAGCGCCGCGGCAAGCCCCCCGCGGGTCGCATCGCGAGCGGCGCGGGTGCCGGGGGCGACGGCCAGCACCGCCTCCATCAGATGCCCAAGCCCCTGACAGTCCGAGACCAGATCCGTCGACAGCGCCAGATCGCCGCGCGCCGCCAGAATGGCCGCGCCATGATCGCCCAGCACGCCATTGACCAGCACGACATCGCCCGGCCTGATCCGCGCCGCAGCCAGATCGCGCCCCGCCGGGATCACGCCGACGCCCGAGGTGGTGACGAACAGCCCGTCCGCCGATCCGCGCCCGACGACCTTGGTGTCGCCGGTCACGATCCGCACCCCGGCCAGCGCCGCCTCACGCGCCATCGAGGCGACCACGCGCTGCAACAGCGCGATCTCGCAGCCTTCCTCGATAATGAACGCCGCCGACAGCCACAGCGGTCGTGCCCCGCCGACGGCCAGATCGTTCACCGTGCCGCAGACCGCCAGCTTGCCGATATCGCCGCCGGGAAATTCCAGCGGCGTGACCACGAAGCTGTCGGTGGTCAAGGCCAGCCGCGCGCCGGGTTCACACAGCGCATCCGCCGTCAGCCGCGCCTGATCTTCGCCCGAACCGGGGCCGAAGGCGGGAAAAAAGACGGTCTCGATCAGATCGGCCATCGCCTTGCCGCCACCGCCATGCGACAGGGTCACATGGCTGTCGCGCAGCACTCCGAAAGCAATTGCGTTCATGGTCTGGCCCGCCCCCTATTCCGCCGCGACCCGCGCGCCGCCATATTGCCAATAGGCCGCGCAAGCCCCTTCCGAGCTGACCATCAGCGCCCCCAGCGGCATGTCCGGCGTGCAGCCCTTGCCGAAATGCGGGCAGGCCGTCGGTTTGAGCCGCCCCGTCATGACCGCGCCACAGGCGCAGCCCTCGGGTTCCGGCGCCGGGTTGCGCGCCACCGCATAGCCGATGCCGAATTTTTCCTCGGCGTCGAAGGCTGCGTATTTCGGGCGGATGCGCAATCCGCTGGCGTCTATCTCACCCAGACCGCGCCATTCAAAGCTGGGGCGCCGTTCATAAACATCGGCAATGGCGGCCAGACTGACCGGATTGCCCTCCTCGGGGACCACGCGGGCATATTGGTTTTCGACCTCGGCGCGCCCCTCGGCGATCTGGTCCAGCACCATCAGCACCGATTGCAGAAGATCGGTCGGCTCGAACCCTGCGACGACAAGCGGTTTCTGGAAGTCCCGGGCAATGAAATCATAGGGATGCACGCCGATGACCATCGAGACATGACCCGGCCCGATGAACCCGTCCAGCACCATATGCGGATCCTTCAGCAGGGCGTGGATGGGTTCGGGCACGGTGATATGGTTGCAGAAGACGCTGAAATTGCCCAACCCCTCCCGCGCGGCCTGCTGGATGGCCAGCGCGGTCGAAGGGGTCGTCGTCTCGAAGCCCAGACCAAAGAACACCACGTCGCGTTCGGGGTATTTCCGGGCCAGAGCCAGGGCATCCAGCGGCGAATAGACCATGCGGACATCCGCCCCCGCCGCCCGCGCCTGCAACAGCGATTGCGACCGGCCCGGCACCCGCATCGCATCGCCAAAGGTGGTGAAGATGACGCCCGGACGCCTGGCAATCTGGATGGATTCGTCGATCCGCGCACGCGGCAGAACGCAAACCGGACAGCCGGGGCCGTGGATGAATTCCACGCCTTCATGCACCAGCTTGTCCAGACCATAGCGAAAGATCGAATGGGTGTGGCCGCCGCAGATCTCCATGATATGCACCGGCTTTTCGCGGCTGGCGCCGATCTGCTCGGCGCGGCGGGCAATCGCGGCCAGCAGCGCGCGCGCCGCCTTGGGATCGCGGAATTCCGAAGCGAATTTCATCGTGCCATCTCCCGGTCGGCTTCGGCCATCTGTTCAAGCGCCTCTTGCGCCTCGCCCAGTTCATGCAGCGCGGCCAGCGTGCGCGCCGCCTCGTCCTCGTCGATCAGGCTCATGGCGAAACCGACATGGATCAGCACCCAGCGGCCGATCAGCCCCTCGGGCGGCCCCTCGGCCACGCAGGCGATATTGACCTCGCGGCGCACGCCCGAGACCTCGGCCATGGCCATCATCCGCGCGGGATCGGTCATGGCGATGATGCGACCGGGAATTCCCAGACACATGGCTATTCCTCCTCTTCCGGGGTGGCCTGACGCTCGGCCGGGTCCTTGACGCCATAGCGGTCCAGCTTGGCGCGCAGGCCCACCCGCGACACACCCAGCTCGGCCGCCGCGCGGCTTTTGTTCCAGCGATGGCGGGTCAGCGTCTCGCGCAGGATACGCATTTCGATCAGTTCGACCCGCTCTTTCAGGCTGCCGACGCCGGCAAGCACCGCCTGGGTCAGACGGCCGGCGCCATCCTCACCCGGCGGACCCTGCAGGATCGGGCGAGAGATCAGATCGGCGCCCAGAACGCTGTCTTGCGCAAGGATCAGCATCCGGGTGATCTCGTTCGACAATTCGCGCAGATTGCCGGGCCAGTCGTAACTTTCCAGAAATTCCAGCGCGGGCCCGTCAAAACCATGCACCAGCTTGCCATGACGGGCCGCCAGCTCGGCCAGCATGTGCTGGGCCAGCATGGCGATATCGCCGCGCCGAGCGCGCAGGGGCGGCACCGCAATTTCGGCCACCGCCAGAGCGTAATAGAGGTCGGCGCGAAAACGCCCTTCGGTGACCAGAGCCGCCAAATCCGTGCCGGCGCCGGCGATCAGGCGCAGATTGCTGGTCAGCGTCTCTTGCCCGCCGACCGGCGTGAAGCCGCGCCCGGACAGGATGCGCAAAAGCACAAGCTGCAATTCGGGCGTGATGGTCTCGATCCCCGACAGATACAGCGTCCCGCGATCCGCCTTTTGAATCAGGCCGATCCGGCTGGTTCCCCCGGCCACCGCCCCGCGCCGCGCGCCCAGCAGCTCGACCATGACCAGCTCATCGGGCATTCCGGTCAGATCCAGCGCGTAAAAGGGCCGGTCCGCCCTCAGCGAGGCCAGATGCGTCGCCTGCGCAAGCTGCTCCTTGCCGGTGCCCTGCTCGCCCGTCAGCAGCACCGGCACATCGAAGGCCGCATAATGCCGCGCCGCATCAACCGTGGCGTTCATGGGCGAGTTGGGCGCACGCAGCACGCTGTCGAAGCCCTGCCCCTGACGCAACGCCCGCCGGCGCTTTTCCAGCCGGGTTTCGGAGGTCGAGGCAAGCCGGCGCATCTCCAGCGCCAGACGTTCATTCTCGCGCGCAAGATGGAAAAGCTGCGCCGCATTGCGCACCGCCATCAGCAACTGGTCGGGATGCCAGGGCTTGGCGATGAACTGATGGATGCCGGCAAGATTGATCGCATCGACGATGGCCGAGGGATCGGTATAGCCGGTTATCAGAAGCCGCACCGTTTCCGGCCAGCGCTCGCGCAGCCCGGTCAGGAACTCCACCCCGGTCTGGCCGGGCATCCGCTGGTCGCAGACCACTACCTGCACCCATTCCTCTTCCATCAGCCGGGCGGCGGCGGCGGCATCCGGGGCGGTCAGGATTTCAAACTCATCCTCAAGCGCCATGCGCATCGCCGAAAGCGAATGCGGCTCGTCATCCACCAGCAGGACAAAGGGGCGCGGCGTGGGCATGGCTCAGGACTTTGTCGCCAGACCGGCACGCAGCCAGTCGATCCAGGCCTGCATCCCCTCGCCGGTGCGGGCCGAAAGGCGCAGGATGTCTATGCCGGGGTTCACCCGCCGCAGGTTGGCCTCATAGACCTCGGGATCGGCATCGCAATGGGGGGCAAGGTCGATCTTGTTCAGGATGGCAAGCCTTGCGGCCGTAAACATATCCGGGTATTTCAAGGGCTTGTCTTCACCCTCGGTCACCGACAGGATCGCGACCTTGGCATCCTCGCCCAGATCAAAAGCCGCGGGGCAGACCAGATTGCCGACATTTTCGATGAACAGCAGCGAGGCCGGTTCCAGCCGCAGCGCATCCATCGCACCGCCCACCATCTGCGCATCCAGATGGCAGCCCTTGCCGGTATTGACCTGCACCGCCCGCGCGCCGGTGGCGCGGATCCGGTCGGCATCGTTCTCGGTCTGCTGGTCGCCCTCGATCACCGCCAGCGGTTGGCCTTCCAGCATCGAGATGGTCCGGCACAGCAACGTGGTCTTGCCAGAACCGGGCGATGAGACAAGGTTGACCGCAAAGGCTCGCAGCGCCGAAAGTACCCGCCGGTTGCCCGCAGCCAACCCGTCATTGCGGGCCAGAAGCGAGGTCTCGACCTCGATCAGCCGCTGCTGGGTCAGGCCCGGCACCGACAGACCCGCCGCGCCCGCGCCGTAGTCGTGATGGTGACCATGGCCCGGCGCATGGTCGTGATGATGGTGGTGGTGATCGCCGGAACCATGGTCATGCGCGTGACCATTCGCGGCATGGCTGTGCCCATGGCCATGGCTGTGATCCTGCGCGTGCTCATGGGCCAGGCCCAGCCGGTGCGCCTCGTCATGGCTGATCTCGCGCCCGTCCACCGTCACCGTGCTGCCGCAACCGCAAATCCCACACATCAGATCACCTCCATATCCCTGATCCGCATTTCGTCCCCCGTCTCGGGCATCAGCCTGCCACCGCCACAAAGGGGACAGGGCGACAGGCGGTCGTCCAATTCCACCTGTTCGGCACAGTCGAAACACATTGCCCGGCCCGGCAGGTCGATCATTTCCAGGACCGCGCCCTCGGCCGGGCTGCCGCGCATGACCACGTCAAAGGCAAAGCTCAGCGCGGCCTTTTCCACCCCGGCAAAGCGCCCGATTTCCAGCCGCATCCGGGTCACGCGGGAAAAACCGTGGCGGCGGGCCTGATCCTCGACAATGCCGCGGATCCCTTCGCAAAGCGACATCTCATGCATGGGGTCCGGCCTCCAGATGCAGAGGGATACAGGGATCAAGGATCATGGCAAGCAAAGGCGCCCGATCAGCCTTGTCTGGCGGAAGTGTCGCAAGGCTGGCCGCCAGCAGCCCGCCCGACATCAGCAGGTGATCGGTGGGCGTACGGCGCGAAAAGCGGGTCACGATGCCGCCGGCCGCGCGCAGTTCAAGCGCGCAGAAGCCACGCGAACAGGGCACCAGCGCCGCCCCTTGTGCCATCCGGCGGGGCGGCGGGAAAGCCCCGCGCGACAGGGCGTCGAGATCGACCAGCCGGGCCAGCAGATGCACCAGAGGCCCGTGACCATATGCGCCCCGCACCGCCATCAGCAGCGGATGTCCGGCATGGCGTGTGGCAAGGCTGTTCTCGACAAGGCCGTCGCCGAACGGATCCGTCATCGCCGGCAGATCGCTGACCGCCTCGCCCGGCGCGAAATGCCCCTGAACCGCCGCGACAAGGCGCGCAAGCGGCGCGGGGCCCGCGCTCCATGCGGCCAGATCACCGGGTCCGGGCAGGCCATCCTGCCCGAAAAGCGCCACCCGCAGCGCGCGCCCCCCCGCCTGCCAGCCCTGCGGCAACGCCAGGGGCGCTAGCCCAAGCTGCGGCGGCAGATGCAGGCACAGCCTGGCCAGATGGTCGCGGATCATGTCGCGGCGCAGATCGTCCAGAGGCGGCAGCGGCAGCCCAAGCGCCAGCGCCATAGCCCATTCCTGCACGGACCGGCACAGGCCGAACAGGGCGGGCAGCATCTGCCTGACCTCATCCACCCTGCGCCCCGTCATCAGCGCATCCACCGCCAGCCCCGCCTGCGCCCCCGGCGCAAGGGCAAGCCCTCCGTCGCGGGGCAAAAGGCGAAAGCTGACGGAGGCAGAGATCATTCCACGCCCCCGGATATCTCCGGATCGTCGCCCTCTGCCGGAGCAGCGGCCAGCCCGCCGGTCAGCAGCGCCCGGCGCGTGGGGCGCGGATTGGGGATCGGTGCATCCGATGCCGGTCCGGCCTCGGACGGCGGCGCAAGCTCGGCCTCGCGGGCGGCGCGAATCTCGGCGGCGCGGTCGGTCCCGTCGCGGTTTTCGGGTTTGAACAGCTCGACCATCACCGCGCGCGCGACCTCGACGGCCTGCAACTGGCTGGTGAAATCCGCCATCGGCGAGAACAGCGAACAGGCCTTGTAAGGGCCGGTCATCTCGCGGCTGTTATGGATGAATTCATATTCGCCCGAGGGAAAGGCGACCACCTCTTTCTCGCCCGCCTTCAGGGCCGACCAGTCCTGATCCTCGCCCGGCAGCCAGATCAGGTTCATGAACCAGGGCGCGATCAGCACCCCCAGAAAGCCGCCCTGCCAGGGACGAAAGGCCATCGCCTCGACATGCAGCGCCTGATTGATGATCGGCACGTCGCGCATCTTTGCGTTGAAGACCTCGCGGAAGTCGGCGACCAGCCGGGCGCAGCGCCGCTCGATCTCGGCCGCGATCCGCATCTCGTCAGAGCCGGGATCCTCGCGCACGATGAACTGTTGCTTCGGCGCGTCGCAGCCGGGACATTTCCAGTCGGCGGGCAAGGCCGCGAACGGCGTGCCGGGCAGAACCTGCCGGTATTCATCCCCCTCGGCCGGGTCATAGCTGGTCCAGCAGATCTTGCATTCCATGATCGCCTGCGGGCTGATCCGGTCATTGGCGCCCAGATAAGACCCCTCGAACCCGCCCCGTGCGGTCTCGACGCTCATCGGATCGCCCCCAGCACTTCACGAATGCGGCCCGCGCTGTCCGCCAGATCCTCGGGCGCGGCCAGCACCACCTCGGGCATGGCGGTCACCTCGAAGGTATCGAGGATCAGCACATCCATCGAGTTGAAGAACTGCACCCGCCACAGACGATCCTGCGCGGTCGCGGTGATGCGGCAATTGCCATAGCCGCGCGACAGGATGGTCACCGACCCCTCGCCCAGAGCCTGATCGAGCCAGAGCAGATCCTCTTCGGTATGCGGAATCAGGGTCAGGTTCACCACATGCAGATCACCGGGGCCACGCCAGGACAGGGATTTGTCCATCAGTTCAGCCAGCAAGGCAGGGGCGTTCACCACCCCCGGCGCGCGCGGGGCCAGGGCCCCGATCGCCGGGCGCTGCGCATGGAACGCCCGCGTCAGGGCAAGCTGCGGCACGGGCGCGACCTCGACCCGGTCGATCCCCTCGGCCTTCAGCACCCAGACCCCGGCAAAGACGCTTTCCTGCACGGCCACCGCCGGCACGCCCCGCGCGCGCAGCGACACCTCGCCCTGACCCAGCGTTTCCGCCATCAGCGCCCGGTTGGCCGCATCCAGCGCGGACAGATCGAACGACACCGGCGCCGCCCCCTGGGCCACACGATCGCAGGCCGCGGCGATCTCGGCCAGCATCGCCAGCGCGGGCGCCAGAGACGCGACATTCCCGACCTCGGGCAGATGCATGTCATAGGTGCGCATCCCGGAGGGCAGCGGCAGCCACTCCAGCCCCTCGCCATCGTCGGGCTGCGATCCGGGGCCGAAACCAACAGGGGGCAGGTGAAAATTCTGGGCCATTGTCTTTGCCTTTCAACCCGGCAGCGAGAGGATGTGGCTGGTGCGGGCGATGTAATCGTCCCAGTCGCGGATCTTCTCGATCGAGCCGAGATAGGAGCCATCGCGGAAGAACAGAAATCCCGGCGTTTTCAGTGCCCTGTGGGTTTCGCGGACCGTTGCTTCGATGGCGTCACCCACCACGGCGCAATCAAAGGCGTTCTGAAAGGCCATGCGCAGTTCCGGCAGGATCACCGCCGCGTCCACCGTCTCCAGATTGCGGGCGGGGTCGCCCGGAACGAACAGGCAATGCAGACCGGGGCTGGCGGTAAACTCTGCGACGTCATGCAGCGAATGCAGGCGTGGCCAGCCGAATTCGGCCTCCAGCCGCGCCAGCAGCGGGTGCAGGGCGCCCCCGCCGGGGCTGTGCAGAATGTCGTGGGAATGGTCATGCATGGGTCAACCCGTTTTGCGGCCTGCGGCCAACGCCGCCTGAAGATGGGACGGAAGCGCCGGGGTGCGACCCTCGAGATCGGCAAAGGCGCCCGAAGCGTCGCCCCCCGCCATGACCGCCCGCAACCCCTGCAATGCCGCCGCGATCCGTGCGGCGCGGTCAGCGTCGATCACCTCATGCGCCGAGCCGAGGAAGGTCAGCACCCAGTCGCCGGCTTGCGCATCGGCGGTCAGGCTGAGGTCGATCAGATCGCCGCCCTCGCTTTGCCCCGCGATGCCGTCGACCTGCGCCAGCCGCATCGGGATGCCCATGCACATCAGCCGGCCCCCGGGAAAAAGCGCGCATCGCCCTCGCGGCAGGCATCAGAGGCGGCGGGGCGGCCCGTCTCATAGGCCTCGCGCCGGATCGCCGGATCCGCAAGCTGACCCGAGGTCGCGCCCTCGCCGGCCTGAACGCACCATTCGGCCAGCTTCGCCAGCGCAATCTCGATGGCAGGCCCGATCTGTGCGGCCACTTCGGGGCGGAGTCCTCCTCCGTAATCCTCCAGTTCGACCGGCTGGCAGCCGATCAGCATCAGCTGCGCCGGACAACGCCCCAGCAGCTGGGCGGTCGCGATCACCTCTTGAAAGCCGGTCTGGTGCAGGCTCATTTTTTTGGCGCCCAGAAAGGCCGGAACCTCGGCCCCTTCGACCAGCTTCAGCGTGCCGGGGGGCAGTCCGTAATCCACCGCGTCAAAGACGATCAGCGCGTCGGCTTCTTCCAGAAAGGGCAGCAGATACAGCCCCTGCGTGCCGCCATCAAGCAGCCTCACCCGTTCGGGCAAGGCATGGCGCGCGGCCATCTCTTCGACGCAGCGCACCCCGAAGCCCTCATCGGCCCAAAGCACATTGCCGATCCCCAGAACAAGGATATTTGCAGGCGCTTCCGCTGGCATCTGCCCCCTCCCCGAAGCATTGCTGGCAGGCGGTGCGGTCATGTGCCCCACCCCTATGGGCCGAAAGTATAGCCACCAGTTCCGAAAGCAGAGACAAAAAGTCGCAACCCTCGAAATTCCTTGCAAGATAATGATATAAAAACGAAATCCCGACAATGCGGGCGGGATTTCGGGATATGGTGCGGCAAGTGACCTGCCGTCTGGCTCTGAAACCGGAAACGATCCTTCCAGTTGCTGCCAGCCGCGTTCAGTCGGGGCGATCATCCTTGAAGGTGCGGTGTCCCGAGATCATCGTCGAGACCATCGACTGGCGCGACATGATGTCTTCGCGGATCGCCACATAGATATGGATGATCATGAAGATCACGATCCACCACATGCCGATATGGTGCAGCGTGTGCAGGCGCTGGGTGTTCTGAACAAGGTCCTGGACCCAGCCGAAGACGGCATAGAACATGCTGTCCTTGCCCGCCCCTTCGGCATACAGCGCAAATCCGGTGACGATCATGAAGGTCAGACCGACCGTCATGAACAGAAACATCGCAAGCTGCGCCAGCGGGTTGTGGCCGACATATTTCTTTGGCTCTTTTTCCAGAAAGAAATACCAGCGCAGCTCGAACAGCAACTCTGCCCAGAACCGGCGCGAGAAGATCGGCACATAGAATAGCTGCTTTGCATGGTGGTTGCCGATCAGCGCCCAGTAGAGACGGCCGAAAAACCCGACCGTCAGGATCATCGCGGCCGCGAAATGGGCAAAGCGGATATAGCCGAAGACAAACTGGTCATAGGCTTCGGCGATCTGCATCGAGGGCGGCGGGCTGCCGATCAGCCAGCCGGTCACGCACAGCACCATGATGCATGCCGCGTTGATCCAGTGCCAGATGCGGACCGGCGCCTCGTAGACATAGACCGAGGTTTGCCGGCTGGCCCGATCGGGGGCGCCCAGGGGGCGGCCCTCGAAGACAGGATCATCGCCGGAATGGATGTCGCTCATGGCATCACCCGGCTGCCATCAGGGCAAGGCCCGCCATGGCGATCCCGGTGCCGGTTGCCGCCTGCACCATTCTGGCCGCCGTGGCGTTCGAGATCGTGCGGGCGATGAAAATGCCGACGATATGCAGCGCCGCCGTCGAGATCAGGAAGCCAAGCATATAGCCTGCCGCATTGCCATGCGCCTCGGTCGCATGGGCATGGCCGTGGCACATGGCGAACAGGGCGATCGCGGCCAGCGAGGCAAAGGTGATCTGGTCGGATTGCCCGCGGCGCGAAAGCGCGGTCAACAGACCGAACGCCACGACCGACAGCACGATCCAGGTTTCCACCATCGGAATCGGGATCCCGGCCCATGACATCAACGCCCCCACGGCCATCGCGCCCATGAAGGTCGCCGCCCCCAGCCAGAAGCGATGCGGCAGGACAAAGCCTGACCACAGCCCCACCGCCAGCATCGCCAGCAGGTGATCCGGCCCAAAGATCGGATGCGAGAGCCCGGCCATGAAGCCCGAGGTCTCTCCGACCCCGGTATGGGCCAGAACGGGTGAGCCCATGAGTGCGGCCAGCGCGGCCAGCGTCAGTTTTTTCATTGGATCGTCCCTTTCTCAGCGAATTTTGACGGTGGCAAGCTCGTCGCCATCCGGTGACATGACATGGGTCGAGCAGGCAAGGCAGGGGTCGAAACTGTGCAGCGTGCGCAGGATTTCGACCGGCTCGTCCGGGCGCTCCATCGGCGTGTTCATCAGGCTGGCCTCGAAGGCCCCGATATTGCCCTGACTGTCGCGGGGCGAGCCGTTCCAGGTGGTCGGCACCACGCATTGATAATTCTCGATCCGGCCATCCTTGATGCGGATCCAGTGGCCAAGCGCGCCCCGCGGCGCCTCGGTCATGCCGACACCCTTGGCCTCTTTCGGCCATGTCGAGGGGTCCCATTTCTCGACATTGGCGGTGCTTTGATCGCCATTCTTGATATTCTGCACCATCTTGTCGAAGAAATGCCGCTGCAGGCGCCCGCAATATTCCGATTCCAGCGCCCGCGCCGCCGTGCGCCCCAAAGTCGAGAACAGCGCCTCGAAGGGCAGATCCATGGTGCGCAGCAGGCCATCGACCTGATCCCGGATATCCTCGTGTCCCTTGGCATAGCCGACGATATAGCGCGCAAGCGGGCCGACCTCCATCGCGTGCCCCCGCCAGCGCGGCGCCTTGATCCAGGAATATTTCGCGGATTCATCCAATTGTTCGATGCGGGTTTTCGTTCCCTTGTGGTTCGGCCCCAGCTCGAATTTCGGATTGGTTTCCCCGTCCCAGGGATGCAGGCCGCGCCCCGGCTCGCCATAGGAATACCAGGAATGATCGACGAATTCCTGCACCTGCTCGGGGTCGCGCGGATCGACGTCATGCACCTCATTGAGGTTACCGTTGATGATCGCGCCGCGCGGCAGGTGCAGCTGCTCGGGCGAAAAGTCATTCGGGTTTTCGGGGATGTCGCCATAAGCCATGACCGCCTGCGACGACAGCCCACCCCCGTAAAGCCAGCTTTTGTAAAAGCCGCCAATGGCGATCACATCGGGAATATAGACGTTCTTGTTGAACTGGTCGCACAGGTCGATGATCGAGGAAACGAGGTTCAGCCGCTCCATATTGATCGCGCCGACCGATCCGGTGCCGTCGATATTGATCGGACAGGGCACCCCGCCCACCAGCCAGTTCGGATGCGGGTTCTTGCCGCCAAAGATCGTGTGGACCTTGACGATTTCCTTTTGCAGATCAAGTGCTTCCAGATAATGCGTCGTCGCCATCAGATCGGCTTCGGGCGGCAGAAGATAGGCCGGATTGTCCCAATAGCCGTTCTTGAACAGCCCCAGCTGCCCGGATTCGATGAATTTCTTCAGCCGGTTCTGCACATCGCGGAAATAGCCCGGCGATGACATCGGATGCGAGGGCGAGACCATCTGCTGCAATTCGCTGGTCGCCTTGGGGTCGGCGCGCAGGGCATTGACCGGATTTACCCAGTCCAGCGCATGCAGATGATAGAAATGCACGACATGATCGTGGATCTCCAGCGCCAGCTGCATCATGTTTCGGATCGAATTGGCATTGTCGGGGATCATGATCCCAAGCGCATCTTCGACCGCGCGTACTGAGGTCAGCGCATGTGTGCCGGTGCAGACGCCGCAGATCCGTTCGACAAAAGCCCAGGCGTCACGCGGATCGCGCCCTTTCAGGATGACCTCCAGCCCGCGCCACATCGTGCCGGTCGAGACCGCATTGCGGATGACACCCTGATCATCCACGTTGACCTCGCAGCGCATATGCCCTTCGATCCGGGTGACCGGGTCCACCACGATGCGGCGCCCGGAATTGTCGAGGGTAAAGCCATTCGGCGTATTGATCGTCATGGCCTAGGCCTCCACCTTGTCCTGGATCTTTTTCTGCGCCCGTTTCAGCGCCGAAATCGCGGCATGGACCGCAACGGCCCCACCGACCGCACCAGCCGCGATACCACCCAGCTTGTCGGCATTGGCCTCGACCCCGAAGGCCTTGATATTGGTCAGCCGGTCATAGAACGAACCCTGATCCCAGAACCCGTCTTCCGAGCAGCCGATGCAGCCATGGCCCGACTGGATCGGGAACGAAACGCCCTCGTTCCAGCGCACGGTCGAGCAGGCGTTATAGGTGGTCGGGCCCTTGCACCCCATCTTGTAAAGGCAATAGCCCTTCTTGGCGTTTTCGTCGTCCCAATGCTCGACGAACTGGCCGGCATCGAAATGCGGGCGGCGATAGCATTTGTCGTGGATGCGCTGGCTGTAGAACATCTTTGGCCGGCCCTGGCGGTCAAGCTCGGGCATGCGGTCGAAGGTCAGCATATAGGTGATGACGCCGGTCATCACCTCGGCGATGGGCGGGCAGCCCGGCACCTTGATGATCGGCTTGTCCAGAATGACCTTGTGGACCGGCGTCGCCCGCGTCGGGTTCGGCGCGGCGGCCTGAACGCAGCCATAGGACGCGCAGGCCCCCCAAGAAATGATCGCCTTGGCGTCCCTGGCCGCATGGCGCAGCTTTTCGACAAATGGCTTGCCGCCGGTGATGCAATACATCCCGTCTTCGTTCAGCGGCGGGTTTCCCTCAACCGCAAGGATATACTGGCCCTTGTATTTCTGGATGGTGTCCTCGAAGGCGGCCTCGGCGGCATGGCCGGCGGCGGCCATCAGCGTATCGTCGTAATCAAGGCTGATCATCGACAGCACGACATCCTTGGCCAGCGGATGGGCCGAGCGGATAAAGCTTTCCGAACAGCAGGTGCATTCCAGACCATGCACCCAGATCACCGGCGTGCGAGGCTTGGTTTCCATCGCATGGGCAATCTTGGGCACGAAGGCCGGGCCGAGGCCAAGCGCCGCCGCGGTCAGTGAGCAATATTTCATGAAACTGCGGCGGGTGATCCCCTGCCGGCGCATGACATCATAGAATGTCTCGATTTGCGACAAGACGCCCTCCTCCTCTCAGCCTGGCGGCCCGGCAGCGCGGACCTTCGCGTGGTCTTTCAAGGCATGCCAAGGCAGGGGGGCGCAGGGCAATGACAGAATGTCGCAGATGGAGAATCAGATTTTATGGCGTCTTTTCAATCGGCTGCCGAAAATCCCGCGTCGCCCGGATGGTCAGGGTTCAGCCAGAGGACGCGCCCGCCGGTTACAAGCTTTTCGCCGCAGCCATGTGCTGCGCCGCAGCAACCAGCGCCTGACCGAAAGCAAGCCCGCCGTCATTGGCGGGGATCTGGCGATGCAGCAGGACCGGCAGACCGTCCAGCGCCGCCAGACATTCGCGCAACAGGAATGCGTTCTGTAACACACCGCCCGACAGGGCCACCGCCCGCGCCCGGTCGCCCTGAACCAGCGCGCGGGCCGGCGCACAGAAGGCACGCGCCAGCCCGGCATGAAAGGCCCCCGCCATATCGCCCCGATCGCGCCCGGCCGCCAGATCGGCCGCGGCGGCGCGCAACATCGGCGCGGGGTCGATGATCCCATCCCGGCAGTCAAAGGGATAGGGCGCAGCAGGGCGCGCCATGGCCTCCAGCCCCATCGCGGCCTCGCCCTCGTAGCTCTGCGCCCCGGCAAAGCCCGCCAGCGCCGCAAAGGCATCGAACAGCCGCCCGGCCGAGGATGATCGCGGCGCATTCACCCCCGCACCGACCGCCTGCCGCAAAAGGGCGCGGGGCGCGTCCGGGAACAGCCGGTCCGCCACGGCGGAAAGCCCCGCCTGATCCAGACGGGCCAGCCCATTGCGCCAGGGCTCCCGGCTGGCGCGGTCGCCGCCCGGCAGGGGGGCGGGGGCCAGATGGGCGAGGCGCTCGAACCCGGTGTAATCGCCCAGCAACAGCTCTCCGCCCCAGATCGTGCCATCCGGTCCAAGGCCAAGGCCGTCCATCACGATCCCGGCCACCCTGCCCCCGTCCAGCGGCCACAGATTATCGCCAAGACACGAGGCCAGATGCGCGTGATGATGCCAGACCCGGATCAGCGGCAGGCCTGCGCCTTCGGCGGTGATCGTCGCGCGATAGCCCGGATGCGGGTCACAGGCGGCCAGTTCGGGGGCATGGTCGAACAGGGCCGCCAGATCGCGCAGCGTGCGGTCGTATTCCAGCGCGGTCTCGGCATCGTCCAGATCGCCCAGATGCTGCGACACCATCGCCTGACCGTTCTTGGTCAGGCAGATCGCCGCCTTCATCTGACCACCAAAGGCCAGCACCCGAGGCGCTCCGTCAAACCCCGGCGGCAGGGGCAGCGTGCCCGGCACCCGCCCACGGGCGCGGCGGATCACCATTGGCGGATCGGCGCGCTCGACCCCGTCATCCAGCCGCCGCGCAATCTCGCGGTTGTGCATCAGGAAACCATCGGCAAAGCGCGCCAGCGCCTTGCGCGCCTCGTCATTGCCGGTGACCTGCGGGGCGCCCGAAAGATTGCCCGAGGTCATCACCAGCATCCCCCCGAAAGCGGCAATCAGCAGGTGATGCAGAGGCGTATAGGGCAGCATGACGCCAAGCGCGCGCATCCCCGGCGCCACATCCTCGGGCAATGTGCCCCGGGCGGGCACCAGCACCACCGGCGCCGCCGGGTCGCGCAACAATCGCCAGCAAGCCTCGGACGGCGTCGCATGGGCGCAGATCATCGCCTCGGTCCCCATCAGGGCAAAGGGCTTCGACGGCCGCCTTTTGCGCGCCCGCAACAGCGCCACGGCCCTGGCATCGGCCGCATCGCAGGCAAGGTGAAAGCCGCCCAGCCCCTTGACCGCGACGACCTGCCCCGCCTTCAGCGCCGCCACCGCCAATGCGACCGGATCGCCCGCGACCTCTTTTCCCCCGGCCTCATACCACAGGTTTGGGCCGCAGGCCGGGCAGGCGATGGGTTGCGCGTGAAAGCGACGGTCGGCGGGATCGGCATATTCGGCGGCACAATCGGGGCAAAGATCAAAGCCCGCCATCGTGGTTCGCGCCCGGTCATAGGGCAGTTCGCGCAGGATCGTATAGCGCGGCCCGCAATGGGTGCAGTTGGTAAAGGCATAGCCCTGCCGCCTACCGGGCGCAAAGACCTCAGCCCGGCATTCCGGGCAGGTCGCGGCATCGGGCGTGACCCGCGTTTCGGCGCCTGTGCCCGTGCTGGCCACGATGGAAAACCCCTCGGGCATCGCGGCAAAAACCTGTGGCACGGCCTCGATCGCGTCGATTCTGGCCAGAGGCGGCCTATCCGCGCGCAAGGCCGCGATGAAGTCGCCGCAATCCTGCGCGACCAGACGGATCAGGACCCCTTCGGCATCGTTCAGAACTTCGCCGCGCAACCCTGCCGCCCGCGCCAGCCGCCAGACAAAGGGCCGGAAGCCGACCCCCTGCACCTGCCCGCGCACCCGGATGGCGAAGCCCTGTTCCATGGTCGGCAAAGTCATGTCCGGCGGGCACTCCTTCCTCAATGCACGGTGCACACCATGCACGGATCAAAGCTGCGCACCACATGCTGCACGCTGAGCGGGGTCGTCTCGCCCGGCTGCACCACAAGCCCCTCAAGCGCCGCCTCGACCGGGCCGGGCACGCCGCCGGCGTCGCGCGGGCTGAAGTTCCAGGTGGTCGGAGCGACGATCTGATACGAGGCGATCCGCCCGCCTTCGATCCTCAGCCAATGGCCAAGCGCGCCGCGCGCGGCCTCGACCAGCCCTTCGCCGATCCCGTCGCTGATTTTCAGGGGGCCGGCCATGAAGCGGGCCTCGGGCACGATCCCGCGCGCCAGATCCTCCATCAGAACCTGACTGCGCGCCAGTTCCAGCAAACGCCCCGCCACCCGCGCCAGCACCCCGCCGCCGCCATCGCGGACCAGATCCAGCGCCAGCGGATGGCCGTCGATCACCTGCCGGGCCAGCGCGCCGGTTTCCATGGTGCGCCCGGCCAGTCTGGGGGCCTTGCACCAGCTATAGGCGGTGTCGCGCATATCCTCGTCGGGATCGGTCACGCCCTGGGCCGGATGAGCCGCAGGCCCCAGCATCCAGCTATGCGACAAATCCTCGCTGATCGCCGCGATGTCGAGAGGCTGCGCCCCGCCATCCCAGATGCCGGGGGCAAAGCCGTGGCCACCCTCCAGCGGATAGGCGCCAAAGGACAGATAGCGCCCCGAGCCGCACCCCAGATCCGCCAGATTCAGATCGGCGGCGATGCGCAGGAACAGGCCGGCATCGCCCCCTTGCCATCCCATCAGCGCCGGGACCGAGGAAAGGGCCGCGAAATCCTCGACCGCTGCCCCGAAGACCGTATCTTCCAGATAGCGGCGAAAGGCCGTCAGGCTGGCCAGAATACGCAGCCGGTCGCGTTCGGACGGGGCGCGCGTGACACCACCGGGCTGGATCGCCAGGGTATGCGGCCATTTCCCGGCCATCAGCCCAAGGACATGCATCAACCCCGCCCGCGCCTCGACCGCGCGTTTCAGGGCCGATCCCTCCATCGCCGTGAACCGGGCCACCGCCCGATCATACCAGCCCCGCGCCTGATATTGGGGTCTGGTGAAATCAGGCATGAAGAACAGGTTGAAATGCGTCAGATGGTCCGAGACATTCTCGACCGCGTGGATCAGCGCAGCCATCCGCTCTCCTTGCGGTTCGGGGACCTCGCCCACTGCCATGGCCAGAGCCCGCGCCGCCGCCGCCGACTGGCTGATCGAGCAGATACCGCAAATCCGCGGCACGATGGTCAGCGCGTCGCGCGGATCCTTGCCGGGCAGCATACGCTCGAACCCGCGATAAAGCGGCGAGTTGATCCGCGCCGCGCTGACCCGCCCCTCTGCGATGTCCAGCCGGATCTCCAGATCGCCCTCGACCCGGTTGAACGGACCGACGATCAACTGCCCCTGCCCCATCTCGCCCCCTGCCCCGCTCATCGGGGTTTTCTCAGCGTCGGCGGGGTGACGATACGATCGGCCACGGCATTCTTCGCGATCCGCTCGGGCGTGGCGGCCTTGGACAGCGAGGCCAGCGCCATGAACCAGGCCTTGGGCATATCGGTCGGCAGGCCAACCGGAATGCCGGCGATCTTGGGCGTGGCGGTGAACAGGTGGCGCGGCTCTTCGAATTCCGGCGCGGTGCAGTTGATGCAGGGATATCCGCCGCGCGTGCAACTGCCCTGACCATTCCAGGGCCGGATATTGCAATCGCCCACCGCCTGTGTGCCGATACAGCCCAGATGCTCCATCATGCAGCCCATTTCCGACAATGCGCGCGCACTGGCCTTGTATTCGTAGAACTCGTTCTTCGGGCAGGCATGATGGACCAGATGATCGGCATAGAACCGGGGCCGGCCAAGCGCATCCAGATCCGAGGCCCCCAGCCTGCCCGCCACCAGCATCAAAAGCGTCTCGGTCACCCAATCGGGATGGGTCGGGCAGCCGGCGATATTGATGACCGGCAGGCCGGCACGGGCGCGGAACGTCGCCGGCAGGGCGCCGCCCGGATGGGCGCCGTCATATTGCACCCCCACCGCATCCGAGGGGTTGCCCCCTGCCGTGGTCACGCCGCCATAGGTCGCACAGGTGCCCACCGCCACCACATGGGCCGCCAGCGGCGCCAGATCCCGCAACCAGTCCAGCAACGGACGCCCGGTGCCCGACAGGATCTGATAGCGTCCGGTGCCACGCGGCCCGCGCGCGATCGCGCCCTCGACGCAGAGAATATCCAGCGGCACCTCGCCCGAAACAAGGCCGGCCAGAATCCCGCGCACCTCGGTGCCGCTTTCAAGGCTCAGCGCCGGATGCCACAGGAAGGTCAGCCCCGCCCCGGCAAGCAGGTCAAAGACATTCGGCCCCTCGGCACATAGCAGCGACATGGTACAGCCACCGCAACCGGCGCTTTGCAGCCACAGAATGTTCATGCGCCATCTCCTGCCAGCGGCAGTTCCAGCCGAAACAGCGCGCCACCACCGGAGGCGGGGCTGTAACTCAGCCTGCCGCCATGATCCTCGGCGATCTTGAGGCTGATCGACAGGCCAAGCCCGGTGCCTTTCCCCACGGGTTTCGTGGTGAAGAACGGGTCAAAGATCATCGCGGCCGTCGCCTCGTCGATGCCCGGACCGTTGTCGTGGATGTCCAGCACGCCACGGCCTTCCTCGCGCATGATCCGCAAGGCGATCTGCGGGGCTGCGGTTTCCGAAACCGCATCCAGCGCGTTCTGCACCAGATTCATCACCACCTGCTGAATATGGCCCGTATGCCCCAGAACCATCACCGGCCCTTCGGCATGGATCTCGGGCACGGTGCTGTGGCCGGCCCCGCGCATGATCCAGAAGGCGGCGGTGCGGGCGGTCTCGACCAGGTCGAAGGCCGCCATCTCTCCGCCCCCGTCCGAGGACAGGCGGCGCAGATCCTCGACGATATCGCGCACTCTTTCGGCCCCCTCGCGCGCGCCCTGCACCGCCTCGCGCAGGTTGCGCAACTCGCGGTCCAGCCGCAATTCCTCCCGCAGGCGGACCAGTTCATCCCTGTCTGCCCCGGCCTGAACCCGCTCGAAATAGGTCTCGAACTTGGCGGCATAGCGTTCCAGCGCATGGGCATTGGCATAGACAAAGCTGATCGGATTGTTCAGCTCATGCGCCACCCCGGCCAGCAAACGCCCCAATGAGGCCAGCTTCTCGCCATGGACCAGCTGCGCCTGAGCGGCCTTCATCTCGGCATGGCTGCGTTCAAGCTGGGCATAGGCGCGGCGCAATTCCCCCACCGGACGCCCCGTCAGCACCAGCCCCTCGATCCGGCCGCGATCATCGAGGCGCGGCGACAGGACCGCCTCGACCGGGGCCGGCTCACGCGAACTCACAAGCGAAAGCTCCATCCGCCCCGGCGCCCGCGTGCGCGCAATCTCCGCAATCAGGGCCGAAAGACCCGCGCGATCCTCTTCGCGCACCAGATCCGCCACGCTCCGGCCGACCAGGGCCGCGACAGGCAGCCCGGTGCAGACACAGGTCGAGGCATTGACCTCATCCACCCGCCCGTCGCGATCCAGCACGATCAGCACATCGGAAACCGAGGTGATGACCGAGGACAGGAACTGACGCAGCGCCTCAAGCTCGCGGTTCTGGGCCTCAAGCCGCTCCTGATGTTCGATCAGCTCGGCATAGGTGCGATCCACCGCAATCAGCACATCGGACCAAGCCGCATCCGTCAGCGCAGCACCCGCCCTGTCGTCCTTTGCGTCCATTGCCCGTGGCATCTGCAATCCTCTTCCCCTCCTTGCGCATCTTTCCATCCTGCATGTCAAGCCTGGTAGTATCCCAAGCCTATGCTGCACCCGGGCGGCGGACTACGACTTATCTGCGCTCGCTGGCCTTCTCGCGGACGCATCAAGCGTCAGGAACCCATCAATTCAATGAAGTGGGGTCATCAATTACCCGTCGACGACTTCCATCACGTCAATGTGACCCCGCCGATCTTGCGACGTGGTTTCCGCTCAACTGCTTCCGATATGCTTCCGGGGCGATTGAAGCACGAATGCAGAAAGCCTCCCGGGGGAGGCTTAAGCAGTTGTAATGTAATGTGATTCTTGGTTGCGGGGGCAGGCAACCATCTTTACTTGCGACCACCCTATTCTCTTCAAGCCGTGCTGCTGCAGACGGAAACATCGCTCCATGGCGCAGTATTTCGCACAGCAGCGTAGGAGACAGACCGAACCCGAATGCGACCTTGTAACCGCTGCTTCGCGCTTCTATCGCCAGCAACTCAACGCTGCCTAGCCTGTCTTGAGCTCCTTGGGAACGAACAGATCAGCTACCCGCCGGCAAGGGATCGGTCCCTTCGCTAAGGATCGCAAGATAGCGGCGGTAGCTGAACACCCGCCCCCGCTTGCGCCCGGTGATTTCGTCGACGATGCCCATCTTCTCCAGATCGGCCAAGGCGGCATTGACCGTCGGAGCCGACAGGCCTGTCTGCCGGACCAGTTGGTTAGAGGTCAGGAACGGGTTCTGCTGGAAAAGATCGTGAATACGGAGGGTCGATCCGGCGCGATCGCTTTCGGTCGTGATGCGCTCGCGGTCCTCCTTGAACAGGTCGACGATCCTGGTCGCAGCCTCGAAGGCCTGGTTCGCCGTCGCAGCCACCCCGGCAAGGAAGAAATCCAGCCAGGCTTCCCAATTGCCATGTTCGCGCACCTCCTGAAGCAGCCGGAAATAGTCGGCCCGATGTGTCTTCAGATAGAGGCTGAGATAGAGCAGCGGCTTGCGCAGCACCCCGTTGACGCAAAGATACAGCGTCACCAGCAATCGGCCAATACGGCCGTTGCCATCGAGGAACGGGTGGATGGTTTCGAACTGGACATGCAGTAGGCCAGCCTTGATCAGGGCCGGCAATCGCGAACTGTGCTCGTGCATGAAACGCTCCAGCGCGTCGAGGCAGGCATCGAGTTCGGTGACGGGCGGCGGCACATAAAGCGCGTTGCCGGGGCGCGAGCCGCCGATCCAGTTCTGGGAACGGCGGAACTCGCCCGGACTTTTCGTGCCGCCCCGCCCACTTTGCAGCAACCGCGCGTGCATCTCGCGGATCAGGCGCAGAGACAACGGCAATTCCTCCAGCCGCTCCAGCCCATACATCATCGCATCGACATAGTTCGACACCTCGCGGATGTCGTCTATCGGCTCCCCGGCCTGGGCTTCGGTCTCGAAGCGCAGAAGGTCGGTCAGCGTGGATTGAGTCCCCTCGATCTGGGACGACAGCACCGCTTCCTTGCGCACATACATGTAGAGGAACAGTTCCTGGCGCGGCAGCAGCATGGTGATGCCGTCTAGTCGCCCGAGCGCGCGCTCGGCGAGGCTCAACCGCTCGAGAAGCGCCAGCACATCGATCGGCGGCTCCGGCGGGAGGGGCGGCGGAACGAAGGCGCGCACGATCTCGCCCGCGACAGGGGTTTCAACAAAGCGGCCAAGGCGTTGATCAGGTTCGGAATCGGTCATGGGGTGATCATGGCACCCCATCTTTATTTAAGCAATGTCAGTTTCGGTTAAATAACGACAGTGCTAACGTAAGCCACCTTAAATAGACTCCCCCCTTCTATCCGTAGCAGGTCCACAACCGGCACGACCTGCCGTATACCTCTCAAGGATATCGCACACCGAAGCAGAGTTCCCTGGGACGACCAACCCGCGGCCTGCCTCAAGAACGCCGCAAGAAGCCTTGCGCAGTTGCGAGTCTTTCAAGGCTGCGGATAGTATGCCACATAGTCAGAAGAACAAAATGCACCGGTAATCCTCCCCGTTTTAACGGGGCTTGATCGTAGAACTCACGCGACCATTTTCAGCTTCATGGCGGGTGTAACCCCGCCGATGCCCATGTTGGGGCGTTCATTGTTGTAGGTCCATAGCCATTCGGTGGCGATCTGCTGCACCTCCTCGATGGTTTCAAAGATGTAGAGGTCCAGCCATTCATGGCGAACCGTCCTGTTATAACGCTCGACGTAAGCGTTCTGCTGGGGCTTGCCGGGCTGGACGTAGGTCAGGGCGATGCCCTGCTTCTCGGCCCAGGTCAACAGCGTGGGTCCGCGCCGTCGAAATCACCGGGAGCCATATCGGTGACGCACCGGTTCTACCCGACCTGCTCAGCCAGATCCCGGAGGATGAGCAGATCGGAAGTGTCACCGCAGATGGTGCCTATGACACCCGCAAGTGCCACGATGCCATTGCCATCCTGCATCCTCGTGGACAGTTTCCGCGTGGTTACCCGGCAGACCTGGGCGATCGGCTGGCGCTCGCGCGCGACCCATGAGAACCGGCAGGAGAACATCCGCTGCCACGAACGCATCGCAACCGCGATCCTCGTCCAGGATCCCGGCCGCGCCGAAGCCGCCATCGATGAACATTTCGACAGCGCCGTCACCGTGCTGCTGCGGGCCGGCGTGAGGTAAGGGTTGAGAGGCAAGGTTGTCCGAACTGCTGACTGAATGAAACTTGCTTCAGGTGACCTGAACCATTTGAAAGAAAGGGTGCCTCACGCTCTGGCGACAACTTCGAACTGCAGCGCGATGCGGTCAACGGAAATGGGCGGACGCCTGTCCGCCCATTCAGCGTCGTTTCAACCTCAGGCCAGTTCCCGCTTTTCACCCAGCAGGCCCTTGACGATGGCCCAGCAGGCGCCCAGCAGCACCAGCGTGAAGGGCAGCCCGGTCGAGACCGCCATCGCCTGCAGGGCCGTGAGCCCGCCGCCCAGAAGCAGGGCGATGGCGACCAGTCCCTCGAAGCTGCACCAGAAGATGCGCTGCGGCACCGGGGCGTGGATCTTGCCGCCCGCCGCGATGGTGTCGATCACCAGCGAACCGGAATCCGAGGAGGTGACGAAGAATACGATCACCAGAACGATACCGATGAAGCTCGAGATCGCGGTCAGCGGCAGTTGCGACAGCATTTGGAACAGCTGCAGTTCCAAAGCCGCGTCCGTGACGCCCGTGAAGCCCGCCAGCGTCTCGGAAATCGCAGTGCCGCCAAAGGCCGTCATCCACAGCACCGAGATCAGCGAGGGCACGATCAGCACCGCGGTCAGGAACTGCCGCACGGTGCGCCCGCGCGACACCCGGGCGATGAACATGCCGACAAAGGGCGACCAACTGATCCACCAAGCCCAATAGAAGGCCGTCCAGCCGTGACGGAAGTTGTCGTCGCTGCGCCCGAACGGGTTGGACAGCGGCAGGATCTTGGCGCCATAGGCGGCCAGGTTGCCGAAGAACCCCGTCAGGATCTGCCCGGTCGGCCCGGCGAGGATCACGAAGAGCAGCAGCAGGACCGCCAGCACCATATTGATCTCGGACAGGCGCTTGACGCCTTTCTCGACGCCCAGCACCACCGAGGCTGTGGCCACTCCCGTGATGATGACGATCAGGACGATCTTGGCGGTTATCGCGGTGCTCCAGCCGAACAAGAAATGGAAACCCGCCGATGCCTGCTCTGCGCCGATCCCCAGCGAGGTGGCCAGCCCGAACAGCGTCGCCATCACTGCCAGCACATCCACGACATGGCCCGGCCAGCCCCAGACCCGTTCCCCCAGGATTGGATAGAAGACCGAGCGCAGTGTCAGCGGCAGTCCCTTGTTGTAGGCAAACAGCGCCAGGGCCAGGGCCACCACCGCGTAGATCGCCCAAGGGTGCAGGCCCCAGTGAAAGATCGTCGCGGCCATCGCCAGACGCCGCGCGCCCAACTCGTCCCCCGGCGCACCGTCCAGCGGCGCCCAATCGGTGCGCACGCCGTTCTCGACCACCGGCCCGCCCAAGGCGGCGGTGAAATGCCCCAGCGGCTCGCTGACGCCGTAAAACATCAGGCCGATGCCCATGCCGGCGGCAAAGAGCATGGAGAACCAGCCGGTCAGGGAGAAATCCGCCGTGGCCTCGGGACCGCCCAGCCGGACCGAGCCCAGCGGCGACAGGATCAGGCCAAGGCACAGCAGCACGAAGACATTGCCGGCGATCAGGAAGAACCAATCGAAATTGCTGGTGACCACCTCGCGCAATCCGCCGAAGAACGGCCCCAGGACCGAGGGGAACAGCAGCGTGGCCGCGGTAAAGAGCACCACCGCGACGCCGGAGATCATGAAAACCGGGTTGTGGATGTCGAACGCGACCGGCTTGACACCTTCGATATTGTCCTGACCGATCTCGTAATCGGTCACGATAACCTGGGTCGGGCCCTCGGGCGGCGGCAGGGCCTCGATGCTGGCGTCGGGGGTCGACGGTTCGGGTGAGCTTATCTGTGACATGCGTCCCTTTCTCATTTGGATTCGATCGGGCGCCGATGGCTTCGACTCGACGCAAAACCCGCTTGCAGGGACAAGGGTTTCACATTTCTTTGATCATCGCCACCACAAGGAAGCCTTTGATCGGAGGTTCCGTCTCTTCCCAGGAGAAATGAAGCCGTGTCCCGCGATCATGGGATCTAGGGTCAGATGGGGTATTCGGCTTGCGCCCCA
>NZ_VCBQ01000072.1:0-24662 GCF_006386455.1 Paracoccus sp. FO-3
GCCGCCGGATTGGCCTGCGCCCGGCCCGCCCATCGCGATTCCCCCGGCGAATCACCGCCGGCAGGCATGTTTGCGCCGGCTTTTGCCCTCGCCCCGACACATGCTATAGACCTCGAGCGGCGTTGCTGACATGAGCCGTGGCGCGTGGCGATCTGCCGCGCAGCCCAGAGACGGGCCGGTCCCTCCGCAGCCGCGGCGGGGCAACGGGGATGAGGGAAGATGAAGATACTGCTTGTGGGCGCAGGACTGTCGGGCGCGGTGATCGGGCGCCAGCTGGCCGAAGCCGGCCATGACTGCCGCATCATCGACAGCCGCCCGCATATCGGCGGCAATTGCCATACCGAGCGCGACCCCGAGACCGGCGTCCTGCTGCACCTTTACGGCCCGCATATCTTCCATACCGACGACGAGGGGGTCTGGGACTATGTCAACCGCTTCGCCGAATTCGTGCCGTTCCAGAACCGGGTCAAGACCACCTCGCAGGGCGCGGTCTATTCGCTGCCGGTGAACCTGCACACGATCAACCAGTTCTTCGGCAAGACCCTGCGGCCGGACGAGGCGCGCGCCTTCATCGAAAACCGCGCCGACCGCTCGATCGCCGAGCCGCAAAGCTTCGAGGAACAGGCGCTGCGCTTCGTCGGCCCCGAACTCTACGAGGCGTTCTTCAAGGGCTATACCGAAAAGCAATGGGGCTGCTCGCCGCGCGAATTGCCGGCCTCGATCCTCAAGCGCCTGCCGCTGCGCTTCAACTATGACGACAATTACTTCTTCCACCGGTTCCAGGGCATGCCGCGCGCCGGCTATACGGCGATGGTGGCGGCGATCCTGGACCATCCGCGCATCTCGGTCGAGTTGGAGACCCCCTATCGCCCCGAGATGGCGGCCCAGGCCGATCACCTGTTCTGGTCGGGGCCGCTGGACGGTTTCTTCGACTACAGCCTGGGCCGGCTGGGCTATCGCACCCTGGATTTCGAGCGTTTCACCTATCAGGGCGATTACCAGGGCTGCGCGGTGATGAACTATGGCGACCGCGATGTGCCCTGGACGCGCATCACCGAGCACAAGCATTTCTCGCCCTGGGAAAGCCACGAGGGCAGCACCTGCTATCGCGAATATTCGCGCGCCGCCGGTCCGGGCGACATCCCCTATTACCCGATCCGCCTGGTCGAGGAGAAATCGCTTCTGGCGCAATATGTCGAACTGGCGCAGGCGCAAAAGGCCGTCACCTTCGTCGGCCGCCTGGGAACCTATCGCTATCTCGACATGGACGTAACCATCCGCGAGGCACTGGATACGGCAGGGGTGTTTCTGGGGGGGCCATCTATACCAGCATTTTGCACATCACCACTATGATCAAGATATTCAATCCGCTTTATGTTTCACGCAGTTGGAACAGGAAAAGGCCGCAAGCGCCCTTCCAGACAGCAACCTCACAACCTGCCTCAACCGATACCCCGGAGAAGAAAGAAATGTTCTACTACCAAAACTGTAACCAGAGGCTCGGTCCGCAGCAGATGAACTATCATTTTTCGATTTCGCTGAAGAATATGTATTTCTTTTGTGAAGTAGCGAAATCGGGATGCTCGGCCGTAAAGAAAGAGCTATGGCGGCAGGAAACAATGGATGTGCCCGTGCCCGACGGCTTTCTGCGGGAAAACCACAATCCCCATGTCCCTTTTCAGCATCAGCTTCTGATCAAACCCTTCCAGATGGGTCGCACGAAATTCAACGAATTTATCAGAGACAGCAACGTCATCAAATGGGCGGTCGTGCGCAACCCCTTTACGCGGATTCTGTCTGGTTATCTCGACAAGGTTCGGCGTAACGAGCCCCAGTTCAAAAACATCGCGCATAGGGTGGCAAAGCTACGCGACGTTCACGTGTCCGCTGTTGCGCATAATTCCGTAAGCTTTGAGGAATATTGCGAAGCATTGACGCTGTTCGAACAGCCGCTGGATTTCGATCAGCATTGGCGGCCACAATACGAACACATCTGTGCGGATATCATACCATATACTTTCTTTGCGAAGCTTGAAACACTGGACGAAGACTCCGACGATATCGCGCGCCGAGTCGGCTTGGCAAAGCTTTCCTTCACCGCCGGGCGTTCACACGCAACCGGGTCCAATGAAAAGGTGCAGGAATACTATACCCAGAAAACTGCCGACATTGTGCGAAAAGTCTACGCCAATGATTTCGAGCATTTCGGCTATAGTCTTGAAATTCCCCGGTGAGGCCTGCACCCGGATCTGTCTGATTGAACAATAAGTAAGCCGACGGGATATAGAGGCAGTCCGATGAGGCTACTCCGATTTCTTACAAGGCGAAAGCATATAGGAGAGGTCAACGCCTCTTCGGACTTTGTCTTCCAGCTTTCGAACCATCGTCTTCAATACAAGGCTGGCGGCCGGACGCTGATCGTTTCTTTCGATAACGCGGCTCGGCCGCTTAACGAAAAATACGTCGGCCGCCATACCTGGGGCCAGAAATTCTATCTTGGGCAAGGCCATTCGCTGCTGGGCGTAATTGCACGCAGGCGCGATTGGTATCGCCGCCACGACCTCATAGAAGCATTTGAAGCGATAAAAAATCAGGGCTTCTTTGAGAGTTTTTCGAACGTTGTCTTTACAGGAGGCTCCATGGGCGGTTACGCGGCAGCCGCCTTCGCCCCCTTTGCACCGGGATGTAAAGTGGTCGCGTACAGCCCGCAGAGCACCTTGAAACCAGACATTACGCCGTGGGAAAACAGGTTTCCAGAAGGCACAAGGCAGAACTGGTCCCTGCCCTTCTGGGACGGCGCGGACGGGGTCCGCCATGCCGGCCTATGCTATATTATTTACGACAACTTGGACACTTTCGACAGACGACACGCAGACCGCTTGTCCGTAGGATCGCATGTTGTCAATTTGCCAATACCGGGCGCTGGACACGGCGGTGCGCCTATGTTGAACCAGATAGGCATTTTCAAGGAGGTCAATCGAGCGATGATCGCTGGTGAACTGGATCCGAAATGGTTCTTCAAGACTATAAGGGCTCGCCGTGGCACCTTGTTGTATCGCGAAGTATTGGCAAACCACGCGCTCGCAAGAAACCATCCCACTTTTGCCGAGTGCGTCCGTAGGCTTGCCGGTCCATAGCGCCAAGCTTCGCGACCTGACATTAAGCCTAAAGAACGCAGATCACACCCTGACGATCCCCGGCCGGAACACCGCGCCGCGCGCAATCGCCCGGAAAATCTTCCGCCGCAGCTTCCAGGGCACATTACCGCCCTTCATCTGCAGATGCACGCCATAGGCATAGGCCAGGACGCCCATCAGGCCCGCCTCGCGCCGGCGCCAGGAGGCCTCGTTGCGGGCGCCGTATTTGAACTTCCACAGGCTCTTTTCATCCACAAGGGCGAAATTCACCCCGCGGTTGTCGGGCGTGTCGTGGATCACCCGGCTTTCGGGACAGAAGATGCCCGGATAGGAACGCGACAGCCGCCGGGTATATTCCGCATCGTCGAACCAGATGAAGTAATCCGCGATCGGCAGCCCATGCTTTTCCACCGCCCAGCGCGGGATCAGGATCGACACGAAAGAGGCGGAATCGACCAGCGCCCAGGCCGTCTCGGGATGCAGGAAACGCGGCCAGTCCCAGACCGGGCGCGGCGTGTTCATCTCGCACAGGGTGCCGTCGATCCATTCCACCCGCGAACAGGCAAAGCTGGGGCGCCATTCATGCCGCGCCTCGAAGGCGGTGATGGCATCGACCAGCCGCTCGATCGCGTCCGGCAGCGGATAGGCATCGTCGTCCGAAACCCAGAAATAATGCGCCCCCAGCCCATAGGCGGCCTTGAGCCCCTCGTGAAAGCCGCCGGCGCCGCCGATGTTTTGCGGCAGGCGCAGATAGCGGATGCTCAGGTCGTCCCGCGCGCGCGCCTCGACCAGGGCCTGGGTGTCGTCGGTCGAGGCGTTGTCCACCACCAGGATGACATCGGGCCGCCGCGTCTGGCCGTCCAGCGCATCCAGCACCTTCATCAGCTTGGCCGAACGGTTGAACGTCACGATCACCGCGGCGGTCTTGCTCAATGCGCTCATCTGGTAGGCTACTCCTGAAGGCCCGCCGCGGCCTGTTGGTAAAGGGGCATCAGGATTTCCTCGGCGGTGGGATCGCGCGTCAGGTCGGTCCAGGACCGGACCAGCGCCTCGCGCTGCCGGGACAGGAAGGCGGCGTCGCGCCACAGCCGGTCCACCGCCGCGACGATGCCCTTCACGCAGGCCTGCGGCTCCAGCGGCACCAGCAGATCCGGGGGCACGATCTCGGCCTGCGAGCCGACGTCGGTCGAGATGGGGATGCAGCCCTGCTCCACCGCCTCATAGCAGACCAGCGCCAGCCCCTCGTTGTTCGAGGGCAACAGCAGGATGTCCGATTGCCGCAGGATCTCGGGCACCGGCGCATTGGCGGGCAGCAGCGCGACGCGATCCGCAAGCCCGTATCGGCGCAGCAATCCGCGGACCGTGTCCAGGAACGGCCCCTCGCCGACGATCTTGCCGGTCAGCTCGACATCGTTGCGCCTGGCCCAGGCGGACAGCGCGCGGAACGCCTCGGCCACCACGACCGGGCGCTTCTGGTAATAGAGCCGGCCCACGAAGGCCACCTGCAGGCGCTTCTTGCCCGGCTGCATGTTCAGCTCGGGCAGGCCCTTCGGATGCTCGGCCCGATCCAGCATCCGGCCCAGCCGGACCTTGCCGATGACATGGAAATGCTCGCGATAGTAATCCACCAGCTCCTTGCTGATCACATGGTGGATGTCGATGAAGTTCGACCAGACGCCCGAGCTGCGCGGAAAGCCGCCATCGGCATATTCCACGATATGCGTGCTGTCGATCACCTGGACCCAGGGCAGGTTGGCGCGGATCTGCGGCAGCGATTCGTAGAGCGGCCGGCAATGATGGATATGGATCAGCCGGATGTTCTCGGCCAGGGCCAGCTGTTCGACGTAGCGCGGCCACAGGTCAGGGGGCAGGTAGCGGTCGAGGCGCAGGAAGGTGACGTCCGCGCTGTCGGGCAGCTTCCCGGCCAGGCGCTGGATCGAGGGCACGCCGGCCGCGACAAAGACCCGCAGCCCCGCCTGCTGCGCCCAGCGGATGGTGTCGAAGCCCAGCTTCTCGGCGCCGCCGACCTCGAGCCAATGCATGCCGATCAGGATCGCCGGGCGCTTGTCGCTTTCCGGCGGCCGCGGCGGGGCAAGCAGGGACGACCCGTCCCCCCGCAAGAGCGAGACGCGCGGATGGCGCTTGGCCGAGCGGCGCTTGCGCAGCATTTCCGCCTGGTAGCGGATCTTTTCATAGACGAGCGGCGCGAGCCGATGCACCGCCCGCAGCCGCCTGATCGGCGCCCATGGCGCGTCCATCTGCTTGATCTCGCCGGGCAGCGGCTTGCGGGGGATGGACAGCCGGATCGTCACGCCGGGCGCGCCGGGATGGGCGCCGGGACGCTCGAACTGGCCCAGGAACTGCGCGTTCATGTGCTGCGGCTGGAAGGTAAAGGGGCCTTCGGTGACGCTGGGCTCGCCCCAGACCGGATCCTTGCCTTCGTAGAGGATGAAATTCAGCCTCTGCGTGGGATAAAGGCGGGAATAGATGGAAACGATCTCGGAGATCTCGCGCTGGATATGCTCGGCTATATCCTCGCCGACAGGGGCGAGTGCGGTCGTGCTGGTCATGCTGCTGCGCGTCTCATCTGCCTGTGCTCCTTGAGCTTGCGGTGTAATCGAGAACGGCAACAAGGGAAAGCCACTAGCGGGCCCGGCGGCCGTTCTGCGCGCAGTGCGCAGATTGTCGCCACAGCCGCCCGGCAAAAGGCCCGTTCACCCCGTGGTTGCGTGTGACCCGACGACGCAAGGCGTTTTCATCAAGGAAACCGAAGGCCATGGCGGCTATGGTGGCCTCGCGCGGTGATTCGCGCCGCGGGCCTTGGCCCGGCGTCTTCTGATCGCGGAGGTCATGCATGGCGGGCAAGGCAAGATCCTGGTGGGGCGGCGCGGCGGGCGTCGCGGTTCTGGTCATCGTGGGCTGGCTGGCCTGGCAGAACAGGGCCCAGGACGGGCAGCTTGCCGGCATCGCCTCGGGCAATGGCCGGATCGAGGCGACCGAGATCGACATCTCGGCCCTGTCCGCCGGGCGCATCGCCCGCATCCAGGCGGCCGAGGGCCAGTTCGTGCGCAAGGGCGAGGTGCTGGTGCAGATGGACACCCTGCAGCTCGATGCCCAGAAACGCCAGGCCGAGGCGCAGCTGCGCCGCGCCCGCATCGGGGTCGAGACCGCGCAAAGCCTGGTGACGCAGGCCGAGGCGCAGCACAAGGCCGCCGGCGCCGCGGTCGAGCAGGCGCAGGCCGCGGCCGATGCGGCGGCGGCGCGGCTGGCGCGCACCGAAAGCCTGGCGCGCAGCAACGTCGCCTCGCAGCAGGCGCTGGACGACGTGCGCGCCTCGGGGCGCGAGACGCAGGCGGCGCTGGCCTCGGCCGAGGCGAACCTGGCCGCGGCCGAGGCGGGGATCGGCGCTGCCCGCGCCCAGGTGGTCGATGCCGAGGCGGCGGTGGACGCGGCCCAGGCCGCGATCGAGGCCATCGAGGTGCAGATCGGCGACGCCACGCTGGCATCGCCGCGCGACGGCCGGGTGCAATACCGCATCGCGCAAGAGGGCGAGATCGTCGCGGCGGGCGGGCGCATCCTGAACCTGGTCGATCTGGAGGATGTCTACATGACCTTCTTCCTGCCCACCTCGCAGGCCGGCCGGGTCGAGGTCGGGGCCGAGGCGCGGCTGGTCATGGACGCCGTCCCGCAATACGTCATCCCGGCGCGGATTTCCTATGTCGCGGACGTGGCGCAGTTCACGCCCAAGACCGTCGAGACCGCCGAGGAACGCGAAAAGCTGATGTTCCGCGTCCGCGCCCAGGTCGATCCCGAATTGCTGCGCAAATACAGCAATTACGTCAAGACCGGCCTGCCCGGCATGGCCCATGTCCGCATCGACTCCCAGGCCGGCTGGCCCGACACCCTGTCCAACCTGGTCGAATGACCGCGCAGCCAGACATCCCGCCCGTGGCCGAGGTCGCCGGCGTCTCGCTGCGCTATCGCAAGGCGGTGGCGCTCGAGGAGGTGTCGCTGGCGATCCCCGCCGGGCGCATGGTCGGGCTGATCGGGCCCGACGGCGTCGGCAAGTCCAGCCTGCTGTCGCTGATCGCCGGGGCGCGGGTGATCCAGCAGGGCAAGGTCCGCGTGCTTGGCGGCGACATGGGCAACGCGCACCAGCGCGCCCGCCTGTGCCCGCGCATCGCCTATATGCCGCAGGGGCTGGGCCGGAACCTATATCCCACGCTGTCGGTGGCCGAGAACCTGGATTTCTTCGGCCGGCTTTTCGGCCATGGCGCGGCCGAGCGCGCGCGCCGCATCGACACGCTACTGGCCGCGACCGGTATGTCGCCGTTCCGCGACCGCCCCGCCGCCAAGCTTTCGGGCGGGATGAAGCAGAAGCTGGGCCTGTGCTGCGCGCTGATCCACGACCCGGACCTGCTGATCCTGGACGAGCCGACCACCGGCGTCGATCCGCTGTCCCGCCGCCAGTTCTGGGAACTGATCGGCCGCATCCGCCGCGACCGCCCCGGCATGAGCGTCATCACCGCCACCGCCTATATGGAGGAAGCCGCGGGCTTCGACTGGCTGGTGGCGATGGACGCGGGCCGGGTGCTGGCCACCGGCAGCCCGGCCGAACTGCTCGACCGCACCGGGGCCGAGGACCTGGACCGCGCCTTCATCGCGCTGTTGCCCGACAGCGAAAGGCGCGGGCACGAGCCGGTCGCGATCCCGCCGCGCAAGGCCCATGACGGCGAGCCCGCCATCGAGGCCCGGCACCTGACCATGCGGTTCGGCGACTTCACCGCCGTCGACAACGTCAGCTTCCGCATCGACAAGGGCGAGATCTTCGGCTTTCTCGGCTCGAACGGCTGCGGCAAGACCACGACGATGAAGATGCTGACCGGCCTCTTGCAGCCCAGCGAGGGCACGGCGCAGCTGTTCGGCGCCGAACTCGACCCCTCGGACATGGCGGTGCGCCGCCGGGTCGGCTTCATGAGCCAGTCCTTCTCGCTCTATTCCGAACTGACGGTGCGGCAGAACCTGGACCTGCACGCGCGGCTGTTCGGCCTGGAGGCGGGCAAGGTCGCGGACCGGGTCCGACAGATGATCGAACGCTTCGGGCTGGCGGGCGTTGCGGACGACTTGCCCGACGCCCTGCCCCTGGGCATCCGCCAGCGCCTGTCGCTGGCCGTGGCGATGATCCACGGCCCCGAGATCCTGATCCTGGACGAGCCGACCTCGGGCGTCGATCCGGTGGCGCGGGACGCCTTCTGGCGGATGCTGGGCGAGCTTTCGCGCCATGACGGGGTGACGATCTTCGTCTCGACCCATTTCATGAACGAGGCCGAGTGGTGCGACCGCATCTCGCTGATGCATGCCGGCCGCGTGCTGGTCAGCGACACGGCCGAGGCGATCAAGCGATCCAAGGGCGCCGCGACCCTGGACGACGCCTTCGTCGCCTATCTGCAAGAGGCGATCGGCGACGAGCCCGCCCCCGAGCCGCTTGCCGATGCGCCCCAGGCCCCGGCGCCGGCCGGCGGCTGGTTCAGCCTGCGGCGGATGCTCAGCTATTCCCGGCTGGAATCGCTGCAACTCCGGCGCGATCCGATCCGGCTGACCCTGGCGCTGCTGGGCAGCCTGATCCTGATGTTCGTCATCGGCTACGGCATCAACATGGATGTCGAGGATCTCAGCTTTGCCGTGCTGGACCGCGACCAGACCGCAACCTCGCGCGATTACGTGCTGGACATCGCCGGCTCGCGCTATTTCACCGAAACCGAGCCGCTTGCGGGCTACGAGGACATGGACGCCCGCATGCGCACCGGCAACCTTGCCCTGGCCATCGAGATCCCGCCCGGCTTTGCCCGCGACGTGGCGCGCGGCGGCGCGGTGCAGGTCGGCGCCTGGATCGACGGCGCCAACCCGACGCGGGCCGAAACCGTGCAGGGCTATGTCCAGGGCATGCATGCCGACTGGATCATGCGCAAGACGCGCGAGGCCCAGGGCGATCAGGCGGTGCAGGGCGCCTTCGATCTGGTGACGCGCTTTCGCTACAATCCCGACGTGAAAAGCATCGTGGCCATGGTGCCGGCGGTGATCCCGCTGCTTCTGCTGCTGATCCCGGCGGTGCTGACCACGCTCAGCGTGGTGCGCGAAAAGGAACTGGGCTCGATCATCAATTTCTACGTCACCCCCGTCACCCGGCTGGAGTTCCTGATCGGCAAGCAATTGCCCTATGTGGCGCTGGCGATGCTGAATTTCGCGCTGATGACAGCTTTCGCGGTCTTCGCCTTCCGCGTGCCCTTCACCGGCAGCCTGGCGGCCTTTTCGCTGGCCGCGCTGCTTTACGTCGCCGCCACCACGGCCATGGGGCTCTTGATCTCGTCCTTCATGCGCAGCCAGGTGGCGGCGCTGTTCGCCACCGTGCTGCTGACCATGATCCCCGGCGCGCAATATTCCGGGCTCCTGGACCCGGTTTCCTCGCTGCAAGGCGTGGGCCGCGCCATCGGCGAGGTCTATCCGACCACGCATTTCATCATCGCCTCGCGCGGGGCGTTCTCGAAGGGGCTGGGCTTCGACGATCTGGGCATGGCCTTCGCCGCGCTGGCGGCGGCGGGGCCGCTGATCCTGGGGCTCAGTGCCCTGCTGCTGAGGAAACAGGCGAAATGAAGCTGCGCAACGTCTGGCACCTGGGCATCAAGGAGTTGCGCGGGCTGTGGCGCGACCCGGCCATGCTGCTCCTGATCGTCTATGCCTTCTCGCTGTCGATCTATACCGAATCCAAGGCGATGCCGGAAAGCCTGTCCAACGCCGCCATCGCGGTGGTGGACGAGGACCGCTCGGCGCTGTCCGAGCGCATCGTCGGCGCCTTCACCCCGCCCTATTTCAGCACGCCGCGGCTGATCACCACGACCGAGATGGACCGCCGCATGGACGAGGGGCTGGACACTTTCGCGCTGGACATCCCGCCCGATTTCCAGCGCGACCTGCTGGCCGGCCGCCACCCGGCGATCCAGCTGAACGTGGACGCCACCCGGATGAGCCAGGCGTTCACCGGCAGCGGCTATGTCCAGCAGATCGTCGGCGCCGAGGTGTCGGAATTCCTTGCCGGCCACCGCGAGGACAGCGTCCTGCCGGTCGAGCTGGCGCTGCGGGCGCGCTACAACCCGGCGCTGGACGCGGGCTGGTTCGGGGCGATCAACAGCGTGATCGACGCCGTGACCATGCTGTCCATCATCCTGACCGGCGCCGCGCTGATCCGCGAAAAGGAACATGGCACGGTCGAGCATCTGCTGGTCATGCCGGTGACGGCGGCCGAGATCATGCTGTCCAAGATCTGGACCATGGGGCTGGTCGTGCTGCTGGCTTCGGGCTTCGCGATCACCGTGGTGGTGCAGATGGCCCTGCAGGTGCCGGTGGCGGGATCGGTGCCGCTGTTCATCGCGGCGGCGGCCTTGATGCTGTTCGCGACCACATCGATGGGCATCTTCCTGGCCACCGTGGCGGGGTCGATGCCGCAATTCGGCTTGCTCCTGATGCTGGTGCTGTTCCCGCTGCAGGTGCTTTCGGGCGGCATGACCCCGCGCGAAAGCATGCCCGACGTCATCCAGGCGCTGATGTCGCTGGCGCCCAACACGCATTTCGTGATCCTGTCGCAGGGGGTGCTGTTCCGGGGCGCGGGGCTGGGCGTGGTCTGGCCGCAGCTCCTGGCGCTGGCGCTGATCGGCGCGGTGCTGTTCTGGCTGGCGCTGCGCCAGTTCCGCCGCTTCCTGGCCTGACCCCGGACCGAGAGAAGCCGGACCCGAAGGCCCGGCAGTCGATACCACGTCAAACCACCACAACTTGACTGATTAATCAATTAACATACGCCCCGATTCGTTTAAATGCTTTTCTGGCGGATTCCCGCCCTGGCGCCCTGCCCTGCCGCCGAAAATCCTTGGCCGAGGCCCGTGCAGGGCGGCAAGCAGGGCCATTGCTCCGCCCTGCCGCGCTGGCCTATTGCTTTCGCGGCAAAGACCGGCACAAGCGGGGCCATCGGGCTTGCACCCGCCTGCACCCCCGCCGGGGAAGGCGGCCAGAAAAGGAGACTGCGCTTGCACGGCTGCGAGACGGCCCCATTCACCATCCGGCTCGACGACCTGGGCTATGAGGTCGCGGGGCGCCCGGTGCTGGCCGGCATCACGCTGCAATCCTCGGCCCGGCGCATCGGCGTGGTGGGCCGGAACGGCTCTGGCAAAAGCACCCTGGCACGGCTGCTGGCCGGGCTGATCGCGCCGACCAGCGGCCAGGTCCGCATCGGCGGCCACGACGTGTTCCGCGACCGCCGCGCGGCGCTGGAAACCGTGGGCATCCTGTTCCAGAACCCCGAGCATCAGATCATCTTCCCCCGCGTCGCCGAGGAAATCGCTTTCGGCCTGCGCCAGCAGGGGCTGGACAAGGCGCAGGCCGCCGCGCGGGTCGAGGCGGTGCTGCGCTCCTTCGACAAGCCGCATTGGAAGGACGCGCCGATCTCGGCCCTGTCGCAGGGCCAGAAGCACCTGGTCTGCATGATGGCGGTGCTGGCCATGCGGCCGCAGCTGCTGATCCTGGACGAACCCTATGCCGGGCTCGACATCCCCACCCGGCGGCAGTTGGCCCGCTATCTGCACCGGGCTGGGACGCGGCTGCTGCACATCTCGCACGAGCCCTCCGACCTCGAAACCTGCGACGAGCTGTTCTGGCTGGACCGCGGCCGCATCGTGGCGCAGGGCGCGCCAGCCCTGCTGCTGCCCGATTTCACCGCCGAGATGATCCGGCTGGGAGAGCTTGATGATATCGCTGACCTCGCCGGTTGAGACCCGCGCCCATCGCTGGCCGGCGGGGCTGAAGCTGGGCGGGCTGTGCCTGGCCTCGACCGCGCTGTTCCTGGTCGGCGACATCGCCATCCTTGCGGCGGCGCTGGGTGCGGTGCTGGCGCTTTACGCCGCGCCGGGGCCCGTCTTCCTGCGCGCGGGGCTGCGCAGCCTGCGGGTGGTGCTGCCCTTCGTCGCCGTCCTGCTGGCCTGGCACGCGATCGCCGGCGACATGCGCATGGGCCTGCTCGTCACCCTGCGCATGGTCACGCTGGTGGCGCTGGCCAACCTGGTGACGATGACCACGGGGCTCGAGGATCTGGTCGACCTGATCCGCCGCCTGACCGCGCCGCTGCGCCGGCTGGGCCTGCCCACGCAGCTGCTGGAGATCGCCATCCCGCTGGTCATCCGCTTCACCCCGGTCCTGGTCGCCCGCGCCGAGACCCTGGCCGAGGCATGGCGCGCACGGTCCCGCCGCCGCCCCGGCTGGCGGCTGATCCTGCCGCTGACCCTGCAGGCACTGGACGACGCCGATCATGTCGGCGAAGCTTTGCGCGCGCGAGGCGGCCCCCTTGGACCGCATGGACAGGAGTAGACCATGGAACGCAATATCGCCCAGATCGCCCTTTTCGCCGCGATGATCGCGGCGCTGGGGCTGGTGCCGCAGATCACCCTTGGCTTCGGCGTGCCGATCACGGCGCAGACGCTGGGCGTCATGCTGGCCGGCGCGGTGCTTGGCGCGCGGCGGGGCGCCGCGGCGGCGGCGCTGTTCCTGCTGCTGGTGGCGCTTGGCCTGCCGCTTCTGGCGGGCGGCCGCGGCGGGCTTGGCGCCTTCGTCGCGCCGACGGCGGGCTTCGCGCTCGGCTTTCCGGTCGCGGCCTTCGCCACCGGGCTGTTCGTCGAGCATGTGCGGCTGCGCTCGGCCGGCCTTGCGGCCGGGCTGGGTGCGGTCTTCGGCGGGATCGTGGTCCTTTACGTCTTCGGCGCGACGGGGCTTGCCATCGTGGCAAGGAAAAGCCTGCTCGAGGCCTTCACCCTGGTCGCGGTCTTCATTCCCGGCGATTTGCTGAAGGCGGCGATCACCGGCATGCTGGTGCAGGCGCTGGCACGCCTGCGGCCGCAGACGCTGGCCTGGCACCGCCAGGCGGCCGGGACCGGCAACCTGCGCTTGTAGCCCGCCCCTGCCCGGTCAGGGCGCGGGAAAGGGACACGGCCCTGCTGCGACAGGATGAAAATCCCGCGCCGATTGCTGTTCTCGCAACTCGGGCGCCATCTCGAACGAGGTCGCCCCGGCGGGGTGCAGGCCTCGGGGCTGGGGCGCGAGGGCGCGAAATACGGGCGCGAGGAATATCTGGATCAAATCCCTCAACCTCGGCCCTCTAGCAGGCTGCTGAAAAAGGATTTTGAGAGGGCGACGCAGCGGAAATCGTTCTCGATCCAGCTGATATCGGCCCGAAAATGGGGTGTTTTCGGCAAATTTTAGGCGGATTTCCCGGTTCCCCGCCCGCGCTGTCCTGTCGCAAGGACTTTTTCAGCAGCCTGCTAGGGTTGCCCGCCGCGGCCCGCGGGTCGGTTCCAGCGGGTCGAGACGCGGAACACATCCACCGGGCAGGCGTCGATGCAGCCGCCGCAGTTCTGGCAATCGCCCGACAGGATGACCGGGCTCTCATTGCCCTTCAGCGCGGGGACGATGACATGCGGCTCGGGGCAGATGGTGAAGCAGGCGCCGCAATCGGTGCAGGCATCGCGGTTCGCGGCGGACACCCGGACCACCGCGCCCTTGCCGACCAGGCCGTAGAAGGCGCCGACCGGGCACAGGTGGCTGCACCAGGCGCGGCGCGACACGAACAGGTCCAGCAGGAACACCGCCAGGATGATGGCCCAGCCGAAACCGATGCCGCTGATGAAGGCGCGTTGCAGCAGGCTGACCGGGTTCACGAACTCCCAGGCGATGGTGCCGGTCAGGGCGGATGCGACCAGCGTCGAGCCCAGGATCGCCAGCCGCGTGCGCCGGTCCAGCTTGCGGTCGCGGGTCAGGCCGGTCTTTTCGCGCAGCCAATGCGCGGCATCGGTCACGACGTTCACCGGGCACACCCAGCCGCAATAGACCCGGCCGCCGACCACCAGGTAGAACAGTAGCACGATCAGCGCGCCGCCCGCCACCGGCAGCGCCGGAACGCTGCCGCCGGACAGCGATTGCACCACGATATAGGGATCGCCCAGCGTGACGACCCCGCCGATCTCGCTGGCGGCGAAATTGCCGCGCGCGATCCAGATCCCCGCCATCGGCCCCAGCACGAACAGCCCCAGCACCGACAGCTGGCTGATCCGCCGCAAGAGCCACCATTTATGCGCCCGCAGCAGGCCATGGGCCTGCACCCCCAGCCTGCGGCTGTCCGAGATCCACCAGCCGATCATGTCGCCCGCCCCGCCCGGTTGCGCCCCTGCCCGCCCAGGCCCAGGTCGCGCGGCAGCACCCGGATCGAGGCATGGCCGGTCACGCAATGCTTCTCGCAGGTGCCGCAGCCGGTGCAATGGTCGGAATGGACGGTGGGGATCATGATGGCGCGGCCGTTCGCCTCGCCCGGCTCAAGCGTGATCGCGTCGCCGCGGATCGGGCAGACGCGGACGCAGATGCTGCAATTCATGCCCTTGTAGTTCAGGCAGTCCTCGTGCCCGACCAGCACGGCCACGCCCATCTCGGCGTCGCGGATGGCGATGGTGCTGTCCAGCGCCCCGGTCGGGCAGGCCCGCGCGCAGGGCACGTCGCGACACATGTAGCAGGGCACCTCGCGCGGGGTGAAGAAGGGCGTGCCGACGGGCGGCTCCTGCCCCCATTCCGCCAGCGACAGCGTGCCGTAGGGACAGGCCTGGACGCACAGCCCACAGCGCACGCAGGCGGACAGGAAATCGGCCTCGGGCTGGGCGCCGGGCGGGCGCATGGCGCGCGCATCGGCCTTGGCGGTGGATTGGATCAGCGCCGCCAGGGAAAACCCGCCCAGGCAGACCGCTCCGGTCATGCGGGCCGCCTCGGCCAGGGCGGTGCGACGATTCATCTTGCGTTTGCTGGATGCCATCTGCGTCCCCCTCCTTCGGGAGCGTGGTCGTCACCGGGCTGCGACGGCCTCCTGTGCTGCGCGTTTGCGTTCGGCCAGAAGCGGCTCGTATCGGCGGTCGGTCAGGGTCTCGAGGAAAGCCACCAGCGCATCGACGCGCGCGTCGTCCAGCATCAGCCCCGATTGCAATTCGGCCAGCGACAGGTTCTCGGCCACCTCAGGATCGCCCCAGTCCTGGCCGGTCTCGGGGTTGATCCGCGACGCCGGGCGCCGGCTGGTGTATTTATTGTAGAACAGGATGGCGGTGCGCAGGTCCTCGAACACGCCATTATGCATGTAGGGCCCGGTCACGGCCACGTTGCGCAGGGTCGGCACCTTGATGCGGCCCGCCTGCGCCGGATCGTCGATGCCCGGCCGCTGCAGCAGCCCCAGGTCCACATGGTCGGGCCCCAGCCCGTTGATCGCCCGGACGGCATGGTTCACCGGCACGCCGATATTGTGGTATTCGAAGCTGGTGAAGGTCTCGCGCTCGGTGATGCCCTGCTGGCGCAGCTGGTGGCACAGCCGGCAGTTCCAGGTGATGAAGACGGTATGGCCGAACTGCTCCTGCGCGGTCAGCTCGGCCTCGCCGCGCAGGTAGCGGTCATAGCGCGAATCGAAGGGCGCGAACTCCTCGGTCGACTGATAGGCGGCCAGGGCCTCGGCGGCATGGTCGAAGGCGCCTTCGACATCGTCGAGCGCGCCCTTCCCGAACAGCGCCGCGAAGCCCTGCGCATAATCGGCATTCCCGCGCAGCCGCTCGACCACGGTGGCGCGGTCGGGCATCGCCATCTCGACCGGGTTCAGCATCGGCTGGCCGGCCTGGTCGCGCAGGTTGTCGGCCCGCCCGTCCCAGAACTGCCCGCCCTTGTAATTGCCCTTGGCGTCGCGGTGGAAATCCGGGCTGAGAAAGGCATAGGACAGCGTCGGCGTGTTCCGGTCGCCATGCGAGGCGCCGTCGTCGCCGATCGACACCGCCCGGCCCGCCAGGCTTTCGCGCGGGTCGGTAAAGGCGTGGTCGGGATCGTGGCAGGTCGCGCAGGATTGCGTGCCGTCGCGCGACAGGGCGGGGTCGTGGAACAGCGCCCGCCCCAGATCGGCCAGCCGCCGGTCATGACGCTGCGCATCGCCGCCCTGCTCGGCCGCGGTGCCCAGCATCCCCCCCGCCACCACCATGAAGGCCGAGGACAGCAGCAGCAGGATCCGCGACGGCCCCCGCATCGCCCTAGGCCCCCGCCGCCATTGCCGGGGCCGGCGCGGACTGGTGCCGCGCGGCAAGCTCGGCCTGGATCAGGCGATGCGCGACCAGGTCGGCCAGGTTCGCCAGCAGCGACAGCCGCTTCTGCCCGGCCAGGTCGTCCAGCACCGGCAGCAGCACCCCGTCGCGGCCGACCAGCCGGTCATGCTCGGGACGCAAGAGCGCGATCAGATCGGCCAGCGCAATGCCCATCAGCGGGTCCGGCAGCACGATGGCGCCCGAATGGATCAGCATGTCCTGGGTGATGCTCAGCGTGGCGGCGCCCGATCCGGCCATGGCCGGATGGCCGACCGCCGCCGACAGCACGGCAAAGGCGGCCAGCAGCCGGCTGGCGGGGTCGGGGGCGTTCCTGGCGCGCTGGAACAGCTCGACCACCGGCGCCAGGTCGCGGTCCACCGGCGCCAGGGCGAAATCCAGGCTCATCGCGCTTGGCCGAAAGGGCGTGCTGCGCCAGCGGGCGCGATGCGTCATGTCGGCCACCCGCCAGCCGGCGATGGCCATGCCGCGCCCGACCCTGGCCAGCCAGGCCAGCAGGCGCGGCTGCAGGTCGGCATGGGCAAGCTCCAGCGCCTCGGTGGCCGAACGCGCGGGCAGGCGATAGATCACCTCGGCCAGCTTGCCGGCCTCGTTCGGGCAGATGCTGAAACTCGCCCCCGCCGGCGCCGCAGGCAGTTCCGGCAGGCCGTCCTCGGCCGCCAGGTCCAGTTCCCAGGCCTGCGTGACCGGGTTGCGCAGGAAGAACCCCACCAGGAACTGGCGCGGCTGCCCGTCGGCCCGCGACAGGCGCAGCGTTTCCCGGTCGGTTTCGCCCTTCAGCGAGGCGCGCAGGTCATAGGGAATCCACATGGCGGCACCTATTCGACGATGACCTTGCCCCGCATGAAGGGATGGGGCGTGCAGAAATAGTCGTAGCTTCCCGCCTCGTTGAAGGTGATCGCATAGGCCTGGTCCTTGGTCATCATCTCGCCGCGGAACGCGTCCTCGCCCACGATGCCCTTCTTGAAGGCGACGTTGTGGGGCATCACCTCGCCGTTGACCCAATAGACGGTTTCGCCCGCCTTGATGGTCACTTCCGGGGTCAGGTATTTCATCTTCTCGATGCCGACGACGACGGCATCGGCGGGCACATCGGCGGCCGCGACCGGCTTTTCGCTGGTGACGGTGATCTTGTCCTGTGCCCATGCTCCGGTCGCGCCGATGGCGAAAAGGGCGATGGCCGCGATGGCCGGCCGAAGCGTCTTTGCAGAAATCATGGAAACCTCCTGAAGGGATGGGACCGGGCGGGCCGACCGCCCGGCCGGGATCGTCAGCTTGCCTTGCCGACGATGGGAGAGATCGTGCAGTGATAGGTCATCGCGTCATCCTCGGCGCCGAAGCACCAGATGATGTCGTTGGCGAATTCCGGGCGATAGACCGGCAGCTCGCCTTCCGTGTTCAGGCAGGGGCAGCGGCCCGAGACGTTGTAGCCGCAGCAGTCGCGATAGGCGATCAGGTAGCTTTGCCCGTCGGTCGGGTTGTAGCAGCTTGCCACCCAGGACGCCGTCGCCAGCTTGGTCCCCGGCGGGCAGTTGGTCAGCGACCCGCCCGAGCAGTCGCAGATGTTGCCGTCGATGGAACAGTGCCGCCAGTAGTCGCAGGCCTGGATGTCGTTGTCCTGCGGCTGCCACTTGGCGCGCGGATCGACGCCTTCCGCGGGGCCGGCGGCATTGGCGCGGCTGACGCGGCCGCGCCGGTCCACCGGCAGCAGCGGCACCAGCGCCGCCCCCGCCAGCACCGTGCCCAGGCGGCCGATGGCGCCGCGGCGGCTGGTGCGGCCCGCCACCCGGCGGGACAGTTTCTCGACCATGTCGTCAAATCTGAAATTCCCCAGCATCGTTTATCCTCCCTCTGCTTGGGACCAAGGTGGAAACGGCCGGGTCAGGCCGCGTTCTTCTTGCGGCTGGCCATGAACTGCTGGAGCGAGGCGAAGCCGGTCTTGTCCGCCTCCAGCAGGCTTTCCAGGTGTTCGCGGGTGTTGGTCAGGCCCTTGGCGCGGATCACGCCCTCGCCGTCCACCAGCACGCCATAGGGGATCTTGCCGACCTGGAAGGCCATGCCGATCTCGGCCGAGACGACATAGCGGATCTGGCCCAGCTCGTGGTTCTTGAGGAAGCGGGCGTGTTCCTCGGGCGCGCCGTCGCTGATCATCACCACGCCGATCTTCTCGGCCCTGGCGATGGACTTGATGATCGGGAACAGCTTGTCGCAGACCGGGCAGGTGGGCGCGGTGAACATCAGCAGCGTCGGCCGCTCGGACGCGCCGCCGATATGGACCGACCGGCCGAAATAGTCGGGCAGGTCGAACTCGGGCGCCTTGTCGCCGATGTCGGGGCCGTGGTCGGTGATCATCGCGCCCATGGGCGAGGAGCGCTCGTGCAGCAGGCCCACCTGCCGCATCAGGCCCAGCATGACCACCGTCACGCCCAGGAAGGCGATCCACAGAAGGATGTTGGAAGCAATCAGGAACGTCATGTCAGCGACCTTTCACGGAAGCGGTTGAGGGGTGCCGGGCGGGCAATCCGCCCAGCATCGAGGCGCTGAAATACAGAAGGAACAGGACCGACCCGGCCAGCATTCCCGTCGCCAGGTCGGCCGTCCCGCCCGGCCGCGCGGCGGGCAGCAGGGCGGCCGCGCCCAGCGCCATCGCCGTCAGCACGGCGTTGCGCGCGACCATGGCCCAGCTGATCCGCTGCTTCATGCCGTTGCGAAAGCAGCCGCAGTCGATCTGCGTGCGCCCGCGCAGCACGTTGACCGCGATGGCCAGGCCAAAGACGCCCAGCAGCGCGGCGGCGGCCAGCGCGGCGGGCGCGGCCAGCGCCGGGATCATGAGCCCGGCGGCGACGGCCAGCTCCGCCACCGGCAGCACCATCGCCACCCCCCGGCTGGCCATGTCGGGCAGCAGGCGGAAGTTGCGGACTACGCCGTGGAACTCTTCCATCCCGGTCAGCTTGGACAGGGCGGCGGTGGCGAACAGCGCCGCCAGGAAGCTCCGCAACGCCCAATGGATCAGCGGTTCCTGCAAGACCTGCTGCATGTCACGAATCCATGTCATGGGTGGTGATGATCTGCGGGCCGCGGCCAAGCTGGTCCACGCTGCGCAGTTCCTCGCCGGTCGCCGCGTCGTAGATGTGCAGCGTCTGCGTGCCCGCCGACAGCGCGTAAAGCAGGGGCTCCGCATCCTGGCTGACGTTGATCGAGTCGATCTCGTGGCCCAGCTCGATCTTGTTGATCCGCTCGCCGGTCTCGGCGTTCAGCACCACGACGAAGCGGCTGGCGGCCTTGTGCTTCCATTCGTCGCGCTGGTCCACCAGCAGGTAGATGCGGTCCGACTGGCGGTGATAGGCGGTCTGCTGCCAGCCGCCGGGCCGCCAGTCGTCGGCGCGCTCCGCCTCGGTCAGGGCCTCGATCGGCGCGCGGAAGGTGGCGCCCTCGGCGGTCAGGTCGGCCTGGAAGATCTTGCCGGTGTAGGTCGGCCAGACCAGCCTGCCCGAGCGCAGCGAGAAGGCGGGATGGTTGATGAGCAACTCGTCCTCGGTATGGAAAACCTCGGTGTTCGTCACCTTGGTCTCGCCATCGGCGAAATCCACGCGGGCCAGGCTGCCGTCCCGGCAGTTCATGTAGAAGACCGTCGGCGATGCCGGGAAGATGTGATAGCAGTCCGGCACGTCCAGCATGCGGTCGAACGTCTTGCCCTCCAGGTCGACCACGCCGACCGCCGGCGCGGGCGAGAACTGGTAGAACAGCAGGTTCTTGTTGTCCGGCGTCAGCGCGTTCATCCATTGGTAGGTGCCCACCAGGAAGCGCGGCGCGTCGGGCAGCTCGATGTCGGCGATGGGCAGGAAGGTGACGGGGTCGAACACCTCGACGTAATCGGTGCGCTTGCCGCGCGCGATGCGCTCGAAGACGGTGCTGGCCTGGGCAAAGAACGAGCCGTCCTCGGCCGCGACCGGATGCGGCAGGAAGCCGCCGTCGGTCATGCCCAGGATCCGCCCGGTCGAGCCGTCGATGACGAATTGCTGGGTGATGGCGGCGAAATGCGCCGGATCCTGGATATAGACCCGCCTCGCATCCGGCGCCGGGGCCTCCAGGATCACCGGCTCGTCCGCCTCGCCCGCGGCAAGGGCGGCCGCGGCTTCGGCGGCACCGCGCTGACCCTCGGTCTGGCCGGCGGCATCGGCGGCGGCGGTTTCGGCCGGCGCCTCCGGCTCGGCCGGTTCGGTCTGGGCCTGGGCCGCGCCCAGGGCCAGCGCCGAACAGGCCAGCGTCGCGCCGATCAGCGTCAGGTATCTGGGGGTCGATTCTCGTGCAGAAGCCATCGTTTCCTCCCTTGGATGGCGCCCGGACCGTGGCGACGGCGCGCGGGCAAAAGCGTGCAGGAATGGGGATTGGGATCAGGCCAGCGCCAGCATGGCGAAGGCCGCGCCGACCGCCGTCAGGATCGCGCCATCGGCGATGGCGGCGCGTTCCTGGTTCCGGCCCAGCCAGGACTGGATCTGGTAATCCGTGACCGGCAGCAGGTTCACCGCGACCGGCAGGTAGCGGCCCAGGTTGAAGATCGCGATCAGCGCCACGGCCTCGGCGACATTGCCCGACAGGACGGCGGCGGCCGTCACCAGATACAGCAGCGGCGTCTGGACATAGGTCAGGTAGTCCAGCCCCAGCGACAGGCCGTAAAGCCCGCCCACGACCCATTTCGGAAAGCGCTGCCGCGCGTCATGGGGCACTTGCGCCCGGCGCTGCGGATAGGGCACGCGCAGGAAATCCAGCTGGTGCGCGCCATAGGCCAGGCCGATCACGGCCAGCAGCCCCAGCCCGAAGCTGGTGGCGAAGCCGGAAAGGCCCGCGATCCCCCCGATGGCGCCCAGCAGGGTGCCCAGGATCAGCGCCCCCAGGGCATAGCCCAGCCCATGGGTCGCAAAGGTCGGCAGCCAGTCCAGCACCGCCCGCGCCCCCTTGCCCGTCGGGCGCAGCAACGAGATCGAGGAATAGCCGCAGGGCGACCAGGTCGACAGCAGCCCGCCCGCAAAGGCGGCCAGCCCCAGCACCGGCGCGACATGCGCCGCGTCCATGGCCAGGGCAGCGGCGCCCCCGCCGGCGGCGCTGGCCGCCAGGATCAGCGCGCGGGTCCAGGTCGAAAACCGGCCGGGAAAGGCGACGCAATCCGCGACGCCATCGGTCCGGCCAGCCGCCATATCAAAATTGTCCAAGCTCGCCACCTTGCGCCTCCTCTCGCATGGTTCCGGTGCCCGAGATGTGGCTGAAGCGTTCACGGCTTCCGGGCGACTCTCGGCAAGCCGGACTGTGCGGCGATTAGTCACAGGGCTGAAATATCTATTCTTGCAGCCCCCGGTTGCATTTTTGCACGGCTTGGTGCCGCGGCATTCATCGCATTGAAAACAAACGGCTTAACCCCTTCTCCGCCACCCCGGCGAGGGCTTGAAAAAGCCATTCCTTCGTATGAGGCGGGTTCAGGGGCTGCGCGCGGCGAACAGGCTGACGCACCAGTCCGACAGCTGTTTTGCGTGGTGATCGTCGCGCAGATGCGGCTGCGACAGCAGCCAGACATCGCGCGAAACCTGCAGCGGCGTCCTGACCACCGGGGCCTCGGCCGGGATCTCGTCGGCCAGGAAATCCGGCAGCACGCCGACCGCCAGCCCGTCCTCCAGAAGCCGGCGCATCACCTTCAGGTCGCTGGTCTCCAGCAGCACCGGCCCCAGGCCCTCCTGCGCCAGCAGCGCCTGCATCTCCGGCGTCCCGGCCAACGCCTCGGGATAGACCGCGATCCTGCTTGCGCCGCTGCCCGCAGGCCGGATCAGCCAGAAGTTCAGCGTGCCGATCTTGCGCATCAGGAAGGCGCCCTGCCGCGGCCGCCCCAGCCGGATCGCCAGATCGGCTTCCCAGCGGGACATGTCCACGTTACTGTCCGAGGTCTCCAGCGCCAGCGACAGGTCCGGCAGGGCAGCGAACAGATCGCCCAGCCGGGGCGCCAGCAGGTATTCCGCGATGGCGGAAATCGTCGTCAGCCGCAGCTTGCGGCTGGCATGGTCGCGCGTGCCCAGCATCCGCGCGATGTCCGCGGCCGCATTGGCCATCATGTCGAGATTGCCGACCACGGCCCGGCAGGCGGCGGTCGGGCGGCGCTCGCCGTTCACGGCGTCGAACAGGCTGGTGCCCAGCTCGTCCTCCAGCCGCAGCACCCGTCTGCTGATGGTGGTTTCGTTCAGCTGCAGGCTGCGCGCGGCGCGCGAGAACGAGCCGGTCCTGCACACCGCCTGGACGATCCGAAGATCGTCCCAATTCAGACCCGATACCGCCATCCGTCCGTCCCATCCCTGCCCCACCGGGCCGGCGCGGATCCTATCCCCGGCAGACGCGGGGGCAAACAGGCAAAATCAGCCCCCGGCCAGCCGGTCGGCCTCGGCCCGGCTCAGCGGGCGGACGGCGCGGCCGTGAAGCATCAGGTGCAGCTTGGCCGTCTCTTCCAGCTCTTCCATCGCATATTGCGCATCCAGCAGCGAGCGGCCGGCGACGACCGGCCCGTGATTGGCCAGCAGCACGGCATGGACGCGGCGGGCCTCCTGCTTCACGGCAAGGGCCAGGGCTTCGTCCCCCGGCGCGTAATAGGGCACCAGCGGCAGCCGCCCGACGCGCATGGCGTAATAGGCGGTCAGCGGCGGCAGCGCGTCCTCGGGATCGGTATCCGCCAGGATGCTGACCGCGACGGCATGGGTCGAATGCAGATGCACGACCGCATTGGCCCCCAGCCGCTCGCAATACATGCAGCGGTGCAGGAACGCCTCCTTGGTGGGCCTGTCGCCTGCGACATGGGTGCCGTCGGCGTCGAACAGCGACAGCCGCCCCGGATCAAGCGTGCCAAGCGAGGCGTTGGTGGGCGTCATCAGCAGCCGCCCGTCCCCCAGCCGCGCGCTGATATTGCCGGTCGAGCCCGCGGTCAGCCCGCGGTCGAACAGCGACTTGCCCACGGCGCAGATCGAATCCCGCATCCGGGTCTCTTCGGAAATCACCGCCGTCACCGGATTTGCCCCCAAGCCTTGGTAAAGAAATCGTCGCTGCCGAAATTGCCGGACTTGAGCGCCAGGCACAGGGCGTCCGGCCCTTGGGTCAGCACCCAGGGCACGCCGGGATCGATCTCGGGCCCGATGGCGACGGTGGTGGCCCCCAGCGCCTGCACCACCGCGCCCGAGGTCTCGCCCCCCGCCACGATGAAGCGGCGATAACCCCTTTGCCGCAGCGCCTGCGCGATCGCGGCCAGGAAGCGCTCGACGATCTCGCCGGCCTCGCCTTGCCCCAGCCGCTCCTGCGCGGCCCTGACCTCGTCGGGATCGGCCGAGGAATACAGAAGCGGCGGATAGGCGTCGCCGGCATGCGCCGCGATGAAGTCCAGCGCCTGCGCGGCGGTCTGGCGGCCCTCGACGATTGCCAGCGGATCGACCTTCAGCGCGGCCACGCCGCGCGCCTGGGCATCCGCGACCTGCCGCCGCGTCGCGGCCGAGCAGGAGCCGGCAAGGAAGATCCCGGCGCCCTCGGGTGCAGCAAAGGCCGCCTCCGCCTGCACCGCCGGCAGGAGGCCGCGGGCGCGGAAGTTCTGCGGCAAGCCCCGCGCCAGCGCCGAGCCGCCCGTCACCAGCCGCATGTCGGCAAGCGCGGCGCCGATCACCCGCAGATCCTCGTCGGTGATCGCATCCACGACGGCGATTCCCCCCTGCGCGGCCAGGGCTTCGCGCAGCGGCCCCACGCCCTGGTGGACGGTTTCCAGCGGCACCAGGCCGACGGGCCGCGCGGTCTGGCGGCCCAGCACCCGCACCAGGTTGCTGTCGCGCATCGGCGTCAGCGGGTGATCCTTCATCGGGCTTTCCGACAGCGGCACGTCGCCGACGAACAGATGGCCCTTGTAAAGGGTGCGGGCGTTTTCCGGGAAGGCCGGGCAGGCGACGCTGCGGCTTTCCCCCAGCAGGTCCAGCAGCGCGTCGATCACCGGGCCGATATTGCCCCGGTCGGTGGAATCGAAGGTCGAGCAATATTTGAAGTAAAGCTGCGCCGCCCCCCGCTTGACCAGGATCCGCGCGGCGGCAAGCGATTGCGCGACCGCCTCGGCGGCGGGAATGGTCCGCGACTTCAGCGCCACGACCACCGCATCGGCATTGCCGAAATCGGCGTCCGGGGCCGGCACGCCCACCACCTGCAAGGTCTTCATCCCGTTGCGCGACAGGGTCAGGGCAAGGTCGGTGGCCCCGGTCAGGTCATCGGCGATAGCGCCCAGAAGCATCTTTCTCCCCACATTCTCCAAGTAAGTCGCTGA